>NZ_CP144373.1:0-300000 GCF_040450955.1 Thermodesulfovibrio sp. 3907-1M | reverse complement strand
AATAATTCCACCTGCCAGCGACAGCGGTAAAGTTCTGCTATGGTCATTGCAGGTAAAGTGAAATTGTTTGTCAGGAATATAAGGGTCTTGTTATTGTCTGCATCAAAATACTTGATACGCCTTAATCTCCCAGGATAATCCTTATGGGCATAGAAACATTTAAGCAGTATAATCTGGTCGCATCTTACACTTGCCCTTTCATCAACAGGATTTGAATAAAGCTTTTTAAACCTGTTTATTTTTCTTTTTCATCAACTGCTTCCTTTTCAAGTCTTATCTTTAACTAAATTCAACTCTCCAATCTTCTGATGTAAGACCTAAAGTCTCTATCATTTGGATACAAAAATTATAGATATCTTTTGCAGATAAATTTACTTCCATAAAAGCACCATTGATAAGTTCGCGTACTTGACGAAATTGATTTTTATTTCTACCAACAAATCTCGGAAACTGGCGTATTATTTCTTCAAATTTTTCTAGGTCTGATTCTATAATACAATTAATCGTTTTTTCCATTACATCTCTCCAAGATAGGACTTCAAACTGTTTTCTTAAAATGTATAATTTTTTGGGTCTAGTCCCTGTAATATCCTCATTATATTGGGTAAAATTTTCATCTCCAAAATATGGCCATATAGAAATGGCGATTTCTGATAAGTATTGAGCCCTTTTTTCAATATCTTCCTTTTTCCAAGAAGTTATTTCATTAAAATATTTATTCATTTCAAGATGACTATTACCCAAGTATTGTTTTTTTGTTTCAAAATCTGCATTGGAGAGTTCTGGGTTATATGCCGTTAGTGTTAGGTTGCCTATTGTATGAAGCAAAAGTTCATGAGTTATTCCCCAATCTTCTCCTAAGTGCTTTTGCCACCATTCGCTTAATGTTTGGGGCATTATATGTTCAATAGTAAGGTCATCAAACAGCACCTGCTCTTTATGAGCATAATTTTCTTCAATAGACTCAAGAATTAACTTAGCTTTAACTTGTAGGTCTCCACTACCATAAAGTTTCTTATTTACTAATTTCGCTTTAAATTCTGCATCCTTTGGGTAATTTTTACTTTGAAGTATAGTTTTTATGTTACTAAGCAAATCTCCTTCCATCCTTTTTGCCTGAGAATAAAGGGGAGGAAAAATTTTATTAAGTTGATTTGTCGGGATATTACAAATAAATCTCCGAATTATAAAATTTTCAAGGATTTTCAATATCTCTATCAGAGTTTCTTTATTTATTATTCTTTCTTCATATTCTCTAAAAACATTTAATAAGAAAGGATATGCTGTTGTTACTTCAAGTCTATTGAGACGCTTGAGCATTCTTTTTATTTTCAAATCTTCTTCTTTTTCTGGATTAATTAACTTTTCATAATATTTTGAATAAATTGACAGATTTTTGAGATATTCTAATGGATTATTATTTTCAACTTCTTCTTTTAGTGTAAAGTAAATTTCATTTTTTTAACTTGTTTACCATTTTTCATTAAATAATGTCTAATAAACTCTGTTAGATTTTCACTGAGAGAATCTTGCATTGGTTTCCAATATTCTGAATATATTTTTTCTTGGTCATTTATATGGATTTTCATAAGGAAATAGTTACGGATTAAATCAGACTGGGTTAAAGCACGTCCTTTTGCGTTAAGACTCTCAAAAACGAGATGTGGATTATCATCTCTATCAAGGACAATACTAACAACTATTAAATTATTTATAATTAAATTTTTAATTCTTTCTATATCAAAATTATCATTACTCAATTTTCTTTCAAAATATTTATATGCCTTATAAATGTTATGAGAATTATTTATTTCTTCTATCTCATTGTATCCGTATCTGATTAATTTTTCAAAAATATCTCTATCAACATTTGTCGGTAAAAGTTTTAAATAATCAATTCCTTGCTTATATGGATTAGTCAAAAGAGTGTTTGTTATCTCATCAGCAAGCCGGGGCGACTTATCACGTATCAAAGCCAGTATAATAAAAAGTGTTGTAAGTCGTTGTTGTCCATCTATTAAAAGATACTTCGTAACACCTTCAGGGACAGAAGTAGTTGGCATTGTTACTATAGAACCCAAAAAATGAGTACGGGGATTTTCCATTTCGTAAAGTTCCAAAATATCATTCCATAATATTTCCCATTCGTTATTACCCCAGTCATATGAACGTTGAAAAAGTGGAACAACATATTGTTTTGTTCCTTCAAGAATAGGTTGAATTTTTGTTTCAGATGCCTTCATATTTTTTCCCTGCAATTAAATTTTCCACACATCATCTAAAATTTTCTCAATCCTTTTTCTGCTTTTTCTAAAATTTCTATACTTTTTTCATTTCCTTATATAAAACCATAATCCGTAGTCAAAAATAGCACCTCCGTTGGAAAATGGCTTTCAATAATGGATTAAGCAAGCCATAATATATTGTCAAATTCACCAAGGAGGTGCTGCAATGAGTATAACACAGGGCATATTAAAGTTTCAACTGATAACTGAAAAATCCAGAGAGGTAGTTACATCTTTTGCTGGATTACCTCTGGCAATAGAGACGATGAAGGCAATGAAAATACCAAAGCTTATAGCGAAGAATCTCAAGATAAAGAAGAGGGAGACGGGCAAATACAGTGAAAGTGATTATATAGAGAGTCTTCTTAGTTTATTTATCTCTGGAGGAGAATGTATAGATGACATAGAGAGATTAAGGAGTGATGAGGGATTAAAGGAACTTGGATTAAAGTTTCCATCGGCTGAGTCAGCGAGATTTTTTCTTTATGGATTTCACGATGAAGAGATAATAAAGCAAAAGATGGGGCGTATAAAGAAGAGTGCATTTGGTGCCTGAGGAGACTGTTAAACTGAAAGGTCTGGAAAAGATAAAGAAGGCTTATATATTAAGGGCAACCAGAAGGCTTTCACCTCAAATACCAACGATAGATCAGGACACCACGGTAATACCGAGCAACAAAGAGGAGGCACTTCCGACATATCTTAGGCATGATGGATACCAGCCACTTATTAACTACTGGACTGAGGAGGATTTAATATTGGCGGATGAATTCAGGGATGGTAATGTTTCTGCCTCATTTGACTGTTACACATCACTTTATCGTTCAGTAGAGATGCTGCTTGACAGTGTAAGGGAGGTGATGGTTAGGACAGACAGTGCTGGGCTTAACTATGAAGAATTCATAGACAGATTAGAGGAAGGGTTCAAAGTAAAAGGCAGGCATATAAAGGTTTACTATGCAATAAGTTGCGACATGGTAGATGCATTAAAGAAAGAGATAGAGAGACTACCTGATGAAGCATGGAAGCCGTTAAGGAAGATAACGGAGAAGGGACTAGAAGAAGGGCGGAAGGAATGGTCGGAAGTCAAAAACTGCACCTTATAGGTGAAAAATATGGTGATTGCAAAATGTCATTACGGATTATGGTATTAAAAGTATAAAACTTTTCTGAGAATAACTAAATTAAAATGAAAATCAAATTAATTTTTATCACGATTTTTAATTTGGTCTTTTTTGGTTTTAGGTAATTTTTCATATAATTCCTTAATTTTTCTCGGATGGCTTATCATTCGTTCTACAATGAAATTTATAATTCCAAATAACGAAAATACAATCTCTTCATTGTCTCTGATATCTAATACCCCAGGATGAACAGCTTCATTACCTATAATACGTATCGTATCCAAAGCTCTTTATATTTCAGGAGGAAGTCCCTTTTTTACTAAAGTACCAATTGCTTGATTTAGGTTTTTCTCATCTTCACCTAAGTATTTCACAAGTTTTTGAATTGCTAAACGAAGTAAGGCTGCTGCCCCTCTTGGTGAAAACTTTGCTATTTGAGCTGTCTCTTCATAATCTAATCTAACTTCTTTTGGCATGTCAGAATTCGGGAGAGGGAGTAAAACAGCAGAAGAAATAGGATAAACTATTTCTGGTTTCCCTTTCTTTTTATCATTCAACCAAAGCATAAAATTTTTACAGTAATCACAAATTGAAACCCAAATTTCTTCTAATACTGTGACAGGGACTCTCAGGTCGTGAGAATGGGTAAATTCTGGTTTCTGTAATTCTTTTAAATAACGTGTTCCAAGGCATTCTCATTGATGTTTTGTACATATTTTACAATAAGGACATGTAAAGGCGGACTCCATAAAATTAGGAGATACAAATTCCATTATTAATATAATATCACAAAAAATTTTAAAATTGAGCTATTTTGTGTATGGATTGATGATAAAACTAAATTGAAACAAAGAGTTGAAATTAAGAGAAATTTGATAGAGTGCTTTCCCAAACCTTGCTTTTTTTAAAATTTAAACCTAAATATTAAATATCAAAACAAATATCAAAAAAACATTACACCAAAAATTGGAACATGCTCAAATATAATCCGAAAAGACTCAACAACGCTATAGTCTGGTTTGCAAAAAAGCATTTTGAAAAGACAGGAAAATATCCCACACTCACACAGATTTTGAAATATCTTGCTTTTCTTGAATTTGAATCTGTCAAGGAATGGGGTATTCCTGCTTTTGGTTTAAAATTTAAAGCCTACAAACATGGTCCTGTTCCGGAAGAAATTTATTTTAAACTGAAAAATCTCGAATCAACAGATCCTGAACTTTACAAATTGAAAAAACATGATGATCACATTGTAATAATCCCTGTAAAAGAGGCTGATGAAGATCGTTTCTCAGTGTGAGAGATTGAAAAAATGAAGGAACTCATAGAGATTTATGCTGCAGAATGGATTAAAGCTCAGGACTTTTATGAAGCCTCGCATCAGAAAATAAAAGCCTGGAAAAAAGCTTATGAAAGAGGAAAGAGAACAGAAATGTGTTGTATGAAGATGAACTTGAAGATATGACTGAATATTTGAAGGAAATTTTATTTGAGAGGCTTGAGTTTTTCAAAGAAGTAAACCAGATCAATTTCTGATTAGATCATGGTAAATTACATCAACTTGTAAAAAGATAAGAGTATCCTCTTCAGAAAGTAAAAAAAGATAAAATTCTTTTTAAGAGACTAATCAGACTCTTTTACCATAAATATTTCTTATTCTATTAGTTAATCGTTCCTTTAACTCTTCTTTATTTTCATAAAAAATGGTATTAAATTGTTTTATATCAAAAGGCAACTTATCCTTAAAAATTTCATTACATAAAGGAATTATTCCCTTATTTAATCCCGCAGCGTATCCAAATTCAAACATTACATTGAGATTTGGATCCTCTCTACCTTTTTCGGGAGTCAAAACACATATCACAAATCTGCTTTCTTTTATTTCACTCATTATTTTATCTATTATGTAACCAGTGTAATCAATTTTATCTACTCGAATAAGACTGTATCCTAAATTTTCTAAAACATCTTGAATAGTCTGATATATTTCTTGTAGTTCTTTATCGTCCTCTTTAAAAGGCATAGCAACAAAGACTTTATTGGTTTCTAACTCCAGCTCTTTTCTGAGTTCTTCAATTTTTTCATAGCCTTTTGGAGTTATTTGAATATATTCTGGTTTTACAGGAGAATTATTGAAAATGCCTCTTTCAGCTTTTACATATCCTAAAGGTTTAAGTCCATCTTTAATTAGATTAATAACCTCTCCATCAGTGATTGAGTAACTCATGGCAGCTAAATAAGGAATAAGTACCTTATTTAAAACCGTATCAGAAAAATCAAGGCAATTCTTGAACTCGTTCTCGAATAAAATTGATATAGAGTCTTCGTAACTTCTACATAAACTTCTAGGGGATATAGGTTCCATATAATATTCTTCTAGGTTATTTAAAGCTTTAAGTACTCTGTAAAACTTTTCAAAAACACTTGCAGGTTTTCTATAAGTTGCCTGCTGAATTATTTCTCCTACATTAGAACTAGATAAAAGTACTTCGTTTCCATATTCATACATAGAGACAAAACCACTGGTTAGTATTATTGCAGGTGATGTAACGCATTCCAAGCAGTATCATGATTCAAAAGCGCTGATAGATGCTTTACACTTTATACAAGCTCTTGCTGAATACTCAAGTGTATTTGTCTTAATAGGAACTAAAAGTCATGATGGGGGCAATCTCGACTTAATCAAACATGTATCCACCAAGTATCCAGTTTACATAAGCAGCACTCCAGAAGTAGTTTACCTAAGTAAGGCTGGGAAGTTCTCAAAAAGCTATGTAGGTGCAGTGTTGGCTATTGCAAGCTTACCAATACTTGGGAAGAATCCTGATGTCTCTGTTGCTGATGAGTTAAACAAGTTACGTGGTATGATAGATGAAAGTCTAAAATTAGATAGCAGTACTCCGCATCTGTTTGTATCTCATGGAACGGTAGATAAGGCAGTAGTTAACTCAGGAAGCGTATTACCAGAGTTTGACTATACTCAAGAATCCCTTGAAGGGCTTTCAGTTAAGTGGTGTTTATTGGGTCACATACACAGGGCACAGAAAATTGGCAGCAAAATATTTTACGCAGGTAGTCCTATTAGAAGACAGATAGGTGAAGATGAACCAAAAGGTTTCTGGATACACGACCTTAAGAAAGACAGCCACAACTTCGTAGAGCTACCCGTAAGACACATATATCAGATTGAAGTAAGTGAGAACAATATTCCAGAGCTTAGCTATAATCCTGAAGACATTGTAAGGGTGGTGGTGAAGTTAAAAGAGAATGTAAACCAGGATGAACTGTTAAGAGAAGTAGAGCAGCGGTTTAAGGGAGACAACGTAAAGATTCAGAAGATAGTGATGCCTACTCACACTGTAAGGGTAGCAGGAATCTCAAAGAAAACCACACTAATTGAAAAGTGTGAAACACTGATGAAGTCAATAGGAATAGAAATGACTGACTCTCTAAAAAACAAAATAAAGATAGTCGAATTTTGTGATCCAGATGAGATTGAAACCATCGCAAAAAGCAGACTAATCGAGATAACAAAAGATAAACAAGTAGTGATATAATAAAACAACAAAAAACCTAAGGAGGTTTAAAAGTGAAAGAAAAGGAAAACTTAACAGACTTTGGGTTAACAGAACTGGAGCTAGAAATCCTTAAAGAAAATGAGAAGCTTAAATCTGTATTTAAAAAAGCACTTATTGAAGTAGGAGTAGACCCCCAAAAAGTTGAAGAAAACATAGACAAAGTTATAAGTTCTGCTGAAGTATACATAGTTGATGAAGACGGTAACGAAATACCTATTATGATTAACCACTAACCTACCCTAAAAAAAGACAAAAAAAAATCCTGCCCCTGGGGGGTGGGGCAGGACTTTTATTTAAAGAGAGCGGCTATCTCTGCCGCTCTCTTTAAATCCCTTTTAAGGACGAGGTTAGTGAGCCATCTAGGCTCACCAATCTCTCTTTCAACCCGGAGAATTATCTTCTCCGAGTCGAAAAATGTAATATCATAGTCGCCATATCTGGCGACTGTCGCAAAACCTGAAGAAATTGTAAGGCAACTTTGGGTTTATAGATTATTAAACGAATATAACTATCCGAAAGAAAGGATAGATGTTGAAAGGGTGATTTATTTTGGCTCAAGAGATTCTGGTTTAGCAGATATAGTTGTCCTTCAAGAAGACCTTCAGCATCCCTACATAATTTTTGAAATAAAAAGACCTCAAAGAACCGCAGGGTTAGAACAATTAAAGAGTTATTGTAATGCTGAAGGAGCACCGATTGGTATTTGGTCTAATGGAAATGAAACAATAAGGCTTCACCGAGAAGAACCTAATATCTTTGTAGAAATTCCAAGAATACCCAAGGCAGGAGAAACACTAAGAGATATTTTAACTGAAAGATGGACTCTTAGATGGCTTGAAGAGCATGATGAATTAAAGCAAGGTAAAACTACCCTTAAAAAGATACTGCTAGACCTAGAGGAGCTTGTTTTAGGCAATGCAGGAGTAGACCCATTTGAAGAGACTTTTAAGTTAATCTATGCCAAACTCTACGATGAATGGAGAGGGATTAACGACCCATATTATCAGTTAGAATTCTTCGTTGGTGACAGAAGCCCAGAACAAGTAAAAAGAGCAATTGCAAATCTATTAGAAGGAGCAAAGAGAGAATGGCAAGGAATTTTTGAGCCAACAGATAAAATTGAGTTAAGAAATGACCACTTAAAAATTTGCGTTTCCTTTCTTGAAAAAATAAAACTTTTCAATTCTAATCTTCGGATCATTGATGAAGCATTTGAGTATCTAATTCCTCAGGTTTCCAAGAAGAAAGAAGGGCAGTTTTTTACTCCCCGCCCCATTGCAGATATGGCTGTTAAAATGCTTAATCCTAAAGCTGATGAGTTTATTATTGATCCTGCTTGTGGTCCTGCTGGATTCCTTTTACATTCTGTAATGTGGGTTGCAGGAGGCATGATAAGCGGTAAACCTCTACCTGAAAATGCGAGAAACTTTGCTCAAAACAAGATTTATGGAATTGATTTTGCAAAAAAAGCCGTAAAGATAGCCAAAGCAATTAACCTCATTGTAGGGGATGGCAAGTCCCATGTCTATAAAGACAACTCATTAGCGCCTCATACATGGGAAGATGAAACAAAATCAGGTTTAAGAAGCAGGCTCTTAAGATTTCCTAATAATCTTGAAAAAGACAGGGAAAATCAAGAAAAGTTTTTGTACTTTGATTTTGATGTCTTAATAACCAACCCACCATTTGCTGGAACAGTAAAAGAAAGGGATATCTTAAAACTCTATAAACTAGCTGAAAGAAATGGAAAGTGGGAAAACAAAACCGAAAGGCACATTCTCTTTTTAGAGCGTTCTCTCCAATTTATAAGACCTGGTGGAAGAATGGCTATTGTTTTGCCACAAGGCTTACTAAACAATACAAATGCTGAATACATCCGCAGATTTATTATCGATGAGGCAAGAATTTTAGCAGTGGTAGGACTGCATGTCAACACATTCAAACCACATACAGGAACAAAGACAAGCATTTTGTTCTTACAAAAATACACAGATGAAGAAAAAGAGAAGACTCAACAGACAAAGGCAAAATATGAAGGTGAATGGGAAGAATTTTTGAAAAAACTAAAAGAAAAATATCAAGATTTAACCTGGGATAGTTCGGTAGCTGAACAAGAAATTCCTGAAGAACTAAACTCTTTCTTGGAAACCTATTTTGAAAGCAGAGAAGAAATTGAGGAATTACCAGAAGATGTGGCTGAAAGTGAAGAAACAGAAGAGACAGAAGAAGAAAACAGAGGAAAGAAAACCCTTAATGTTTTAGTTCAGGAGAAATCCGAATTAGACGAAGTATTAAGAGAAAAACAAGAGGAGTTAAAAAGTGCAAACCCTGCAAGAAAAGCTGAATTGAGAAAAGAAATAAAGACACTACAAAGTAAGATAAACAAACTCACCAAAGAAATCTCTCAAAGGACTTTAGCAGGACAGATAAGCTTAGTTCTAAATGAGGATAGGATAACATCTGCCTTTAAGAAATACTGGCTTGATGGAAAAGTAATGCAGGAAATAGATTATCCGATTTTCTTTGCTGTTAATGAAAAGCCAGTAAAGGATGAAAGCGGGGACTATAGATACAAGAAAAACCCTGATGGCTCTCTTGTCTTAGATGAATACGGACACCCGGTAATTGATCACGACTTGGACGAAATAGCAGAGGCTTTCATTAAGTTTGCCAAAGAACAGTTAGCAAAAGGCGATAATCATTTTGATTTTTGGAGGTAATATGGCAGTATTTAGCGTTATAAAATTATCAGAACTTGAAGGAGCAAAAAGGATTGATGCAGAGTATTACGACCCAGAGTATTTAGAAGTAAAACAGAAGTTATTAAAGAAAAAATTTGTATATTTCAAAAATCTTGTAAAAGAAATTATTCATCCCAAGGAAATAAAAAGAGAATATGAAGAGGAAAAACAAGATTATCTATTTTTACTTGCCCAAAATGTAAGACCATTAATGTTTGATCTATCAGAAAAAAAGTTTATTTCTGAGGAAAAAGCAAAACTAATGCCTAAAAATTTGTTAGAAAAAGGGGATATACTATTTGTAAGGTCAGGGAATGTAGGAGATTTAACAGTTTATACAGGAGAGCCTAAAAAAATTATTGCTTCTTCAGATTTATTAATAGCAAAACCAACTTTTAAATTCTCTTATTATTTAGGGGTCTTTTTAACTACCAACTATGGACAGAAAATTTTGATAAGAGGAATTTATAGCGGATTACAACCTCATATTGCACCAAGTTATATAAAAACAATACCCATCCCTATATTACCTGAAGAAATAATCAGAAGAACAGAAATACTGTATTTAAAAGCTCAAAATCTTTTAAAACAAAGTGAATCTCTTTACTCCCAAGCCGAAAGCTTGCTTTTAGAAGAACTCGGGCTTAAAGACTTCAAGCCAAGATACAAAAAAACCTATACTGCTAAACTTTCAGATACCTTCTCTGCTTATAGAATAGATGCGGAATATTTCCAGCCTGTGTATGAGGAAATCTTAAGCACTGTTTCTAAAAAACATCGGATAGAATTTTTAAAGAAAATTTTTGATTTTAGACGGGGGATTTTTATATCTACCGATTATTACACAGAAGAAAAAACAAGTAGACCATACATTAGGATAAAAGAACTCACAGGTAAGACAGGTATTGATGAATCTAAAATTATTTACATTAAAGATAACTACCCGATAGATGAAGCTAATAGCCTTCAAGAAAATGATATTGTTATTGCTATAATTGGTGATACTATTGGAAAAACAAACAGAATTTATAAAGAACTTTCTGGTGGTTTTTGTTCAAATAATACAGGCAGATTAAGAATTAAAAAGGAATTAAACAAAGAAATCATCCCGGAGTATGCGGAAATATTGTTTCAATCGGTGATTATCCAAAGCCAAATTGAAAAGAAAAAAACTCAAACAGGGCAACCTAAAATTTCGGATAAAGAAATAAAATCAATACTTATCCCCATTCTTCCCCTCTCAACCCAGCAACAAATCGCCTCATTAGTTCAAAAATCTCACGAGACAAGAAAAAAGGCAAAGGAATTATTAGAGATAGCAAAAAAAGCAATAGAGATTGCTATCGAAAAAAATGAAAAAGAAGCACTGGACTATATTTCCAAATCAGAGGAAAAATAGAAAAGACCCCTATGAGTTAATATTTACACCCTTTGGATTATAGGGAGTAATTAATGAATCTCTACACCCCCCCAACTTTTTCACTTACTTCATACTCCCAATCCCCTGAAGAAGGTGGAATTCTTAACAGCTCTCTCCAATCTGCTTTCCATAAAGTATGTCAAAGAATAACTTAAGCCAAAAGTAATAAAAAGTAATATAAAATAGATAGCAATCTATTCTACTTTTAAGGAGGTTTTCATGCTAAGTTATCAAGTAAAAATCTGTGGTATTCGTTCAGCACACGATCTTAAGGTTGTTTCAGAGGCAAAACCAGATGCTGTTGGCTTTATCGTAGGAGCAAGGCATTTTACCTTAGATGCGGTCAACCCTGACTTTGTAAGGCTTGCCATATCAGTCTTACCAGAAGAAATTGTACCCGTTATGGTAACTCACGTAACAACAGCTAAGGAAGTTCTCAGTCTTGTAGAGCAAACAGGATGTAGTGTTGTTCAACTACATAGCGACATATCTCCTGAAGAAATTTACACTATTATGAAAGTAGCCCCTGAGCTAACACTTATAAAAGCATTTCATGCAAACGTTCCAGGGTCAATTGCTACAATACCGCTTTATACAAGCTTTGTAGATGCTATAATACTTGACACAGCAGCAGACAACAGGGTTGGCGGGACAGGTAAAACACACGACTGGAAAGTAAGTGCAAGAATAAGCATGGGATTAAGCAAGCCAGTTATTCTAGCTGGAGGTCTAAACCCAGATAACATAGAGCTTGCTATACTACAGGTTAATCCTGTAGCAGTAGATGTAAACAGTGGTGTAGAAGATGAAGATGGAAATAAAGATTTTAAAAAAGTAAAAGCATTCATAAAAAATGCAAAGCAGGCATTTGAAAGAATGAATAATGTCAACAACTCTTTAGTAACATCCAGCGTAAGATAAAAAACTAACCTTAGGAGTTAAGCCAGAAACCACTGGCTTAACTCTCACATTTAAAAGCTTTCTTAGCTTTATCTATAGCCTTTGGACAAACTTTTTCAGGTAAAGAATCAATGTAACTCTGTAGGTCTTCCACTTTTAAAACTTTATAACCAAAAGTAGGGCTTTTTATTTCCAGGGTAGCTTTTGGGTTTGTAAACACCACAACTGCATATACAGGAATATCTATTCCATAAGAAGAAAGCAACTCTCTTATCTCCCAGTAATTTTTTGTTACTTGTTTTCCAGGGTTTTTGATAAAACCTTCGTAAGTTCCTTTTTTGCCAGTCTTTACGCAACGCCAACCTGTTCTTTCTTCATAAAGTATAGTTCCTTTGTGATTTTTGACTTCAATAAGAATCACCCCTTTAGGTCCAACGACGATACAGTCTACGTCTCCATTGCTTTGTGTCTGATACCCGTAATAAGCAGTATAGCTGTCAGACAAGATTCGTCTTAAAGTCTGTTTAAGAACATTTTCTCCTTGAGCACCTGATTCAAGCCTGATTTTTCGTGGGTTAACTTTTTGAGAGTTAACAAAAAGCAAAACAGATACTATTAAGCCAACAAGACCAACATGAGTTATAGGAGTAAAAAAAGTAAGAACAGAGACAAAGAATACCAGGGTAGCAATTAGCTTTTTTTGGATACTGCTGTTTTCCAACTTGTTAAGGCTTTCATTGATGAATGATGATAAGACGATTTCTCTCAAGGGATACCCCCTACAACATTTTTTATAAATATTACTCAAAGTAAAAAACGGGGACTCATTAAAAAGGGATTGCAATAAAAAATCCCTGTAATGGATTAATTCCATTACAGGGTTTTAAAAAGTGCGAAAATTAAACAGCTACCTTGAGATAGCTCTGGAAAAGTTTGTTTTGTATTCTTGAAAAATAAATTCGAATTCCTTCAAAACTCTTTCTCTTAACTTTTCCATTGTCTTTCCAACATAGAGGTCATCTGGTTTTAATACCAGCAGTCCGCCTATAGATATTACTAGCCCGTATTGAACTAAAATCTGTCTCAACAAACTTCTTTTTACCTCAGCCTCTCCATCAACTGAGGTAAAAACAAAAAAGATATAACCTTCTTTGATATAACTTTCCATTTTCCCTCCATTAAAAATTTTTTTAACCCCAAAGGGGTTCATTATAAAATTTTTAAACCTTTATACTCTTTTACTTACTTATTTTCTACTTTCTACATAGATATTACTTTTGTCTCTTGACATAATTTATAACATAGAGTAATATTTATATAAGTCAAATACAAATTTACAGGAGGTAAACTATGGATGTCAAGGAATTCTGGATGTGGGTACCTGAAGACGATGACGAAATATCATCAGCTAAAAGAAAAGACCCAAACCAAGATATAGAAGAAATGATTAATCAGTATTCACATAGAAAACGTAAAAATAAAAAAGAGATCGAAATTTCTGAGGAAAAATCAAGAAGGCATTATGATTATACTATGAATCCAGCATATAGTCATCTTCTAAGTAATGTTCACAACAGTATCGATGACTAACCACTCTTGTTCTTACGCTTTATCTTTTTCAAAACTGTAGGCTGCTTCTGCTACTCGGGCTATCCCTTTCATTTCATAAATTTGTTCTTTTGTAATCATAACTGCAGCCAAAGGTCTTAAGTAATCCCCTAGCTTATCAAAACTATATAATGCTATATTTACTCTATCTAAAGATTTGCTCTCTTCAAAAAATTCAAATAGTTTGTCTAAAGGAAGTGCAAAGTTCAAGTTTGCTTTACTATCAGCCATTCGTAAGTAAAGACCCCCTGTATTAGATTTCACCAAATCAAGTGTGTCTATAGAAACCTTTGGAACCCCAAAGGGGTTTCTCATATTTTTTACTCCCTAACTAAATATTACTTTCTGTCTCCGTGTTAGATCAAAATTCAATGTCCCTGAAAATGGGTATTGGTTAGATCATAATTCTGTCCCTGAAAATTCATCCGATTAGTCCTTAATCGGAAGTTAAAATAATCTTGTGTCTGTGTATAAAATATATGGTTTTGAAAATAAAATAACCTGAATGAGGAAAAGGGACATGGAAAACCACAAGGAACTCTATGAAGCAGCAAAGGAAGAAATATTCAGGCAGGCAGTTGAGAATGTGTTTGGAGATGCTTTAATGGGTGAGCATCCAGGTATAAAAAGGCTTCTTGAGGAAACGATTAACCAGATAATGAAATCCGAAAGGCAGATATTTCTAAAAAATAGCCCTGGGAACAAGGCCAATGGCTATTACCCTCGTCAGCTCTCTGAAGGCTCCTTCTGCCTTGACCTTAAGTCCAAACAGGAATCCCTGACGTCAGGGGCTCTTTGTTTGTCATTCCGAGCCTGCCCATAATTTGTCATTCCGAGCCTGCCCATAATTTGTCATTCCGAGCGAAGCGAGGAATCTCCTTTGTTTTTTTTCGGCATTGAAAGACTCAGAGATTCCTCGGGTGGAATGCCACCCTCGGAATGACAACCCTAAGGTCCAAACAGGAATCCCTGAAGTAAGGGGCTAAGACCAAGGTAAATCTCAACTATGATGAATGGGGATAGCCCTTCAGGGGCAGAAGGATATCTATGGATTTTATGAGTTTTTTGGCTCAGAGAGTAAGGAAGGCTGAGAGCATCAGTTGTGTTTTGTGCATTTAAAGAGAAACATAAGGAGGAATATGGGGAAGGAGGCATCCAAGGAGTTTCTCAAAAAGCTTCATCAGATAAAACAATTCAGTGCAGGTCTTGCGGAGGCTGTAGAGAGGTTTAAAGCCCTCTGAGATAGATACCAGAGAAGTTATCCTTATTTTATGAAATAACTGAAGGAGAAGGCAGAGAAGTATTTTAATTTCCTTAGATATCCTGAAAATATAAGAAGACACATATACACAACCAATGCAGTAGAGAACTTTAACCGGAGGATAGAGGAGATAAGGCTCAGGCTTGGAGGATACTTTCAATCAGTTGAAATACTTGAGACGAATCTGTTTTTGCAGAGGGAGCGATTATTACAGGGCAGATGGAAAAAACCCGTCCCTATACTCAAGGCTAATGCCTATGAACTCAGACAGATTTTTAACAGAAAATTCTATGGCCAGACACAAAACTCTTGACAAGTGCCACCTCGAAGATAAGCTAACTGAGATAATCAAAGAAAAAATATATAAAAAAGGGGGATAAAAACCATAGCAGATACTGTAGTTTATTTTTTACCTTATAATTTGGCTAAAGAACTCCATTTAACTGATGAAAACATTGGTCAGTTATTAAAACTTCCAAGTAAACAGGAATTCTATGCAATAGCAACAGATTTTGATGGCACGTATGACAGTCTTGAAGATACACTTAAGCTGTTTTTTGCTGAAGATAAAGCAAAGGAGATCGCATCAGTACTAAGAAATAAAGCCATAGCAACACTTGTTATATAACTTCTACATAGCATACAAAAGCTATATTAATCCCCGGAGTAACAGAAGAGAATAAAAAACTAAGGGATAATTTCTGTACCTTTAAATCTGTAGTCAAAACGCCAGGAGTTACCAGTAAGTACAAAATATTACTGTCGTAAAGCTTATAAGGCTTCTCCTTAGGCTTTGCTGATTTTATCTTTATTTCAGTTAGCATCTTACGGTATCTAAACTATCTAACTTTACAGTTACCGTCATAAATACCGTCAAAATTATCTGGCTTTACCTGAACCATAATGGACAACAATGAACATATTTTGATTGATTTTTCTATATTTTTTCAAGTCTTCTGGGCAATAACGCACCTCAGTGGACTATAATTAAATGGGCAGGGACGGAATCGAACCGCCGACACGGGGCTTTTCAGGCCCCTGCTCTACCGACTGAGCTACCTGCCCATTTAAAATAAAGCAGGTTAATTATTTAAAAATAATACATTTTACCTTAAAAAGTCAAACAGAAACGCAATGTTTGCTCATTAAACGCTACTTTTAAATTTTTTCTTTAGTGCCTTTTCCACAACTGCAGGTACAAGGTTTTTTACTGAGCCTCCAAAATATGCAATTTCTTTAACAATACTGGAAGAAAGAAAAGAGTATTCTTCAGAAGGCATTAAAAATACTGTTTCAGCTTCTTTAAAAAGTCTCCGATTGGCATGAGCAAGTTGAAGTTCAAACTCGTAGTCTGAGACTGCTCTTAACCCTCTTACAATAGCCACAGCTCCCTTTTCTTTTAAAAAATCAACGAGAAGACCATCAAAGGGTTCAACTTTTAAATTTTTAATCCCCTTTGTTGTTTCTTTTATAAAATGAACTCTCTCTTGCACAGTAAAAACAGGATTTTTTTTATAACTTGATACTGCAACAGCAACTATAAGCTCATCAAAAATTTTAAGTGCTCTTTTGATGACATCAAGATGTCCATTTGTTATAGGATCAAATGTTCCTGGATAAATTCCTATTTTCTTCACTCTTACCTCCTGTAAACAGTTAAAAGAGTATCACCATATTTATAGCATTTATGTATTTTAAGAGCTTTAAGTCTCTCCCTTAATGATTCATTTTTGTAATGCTGCAGTATCAATAATCCGTTTTCTTTAACAATAAGTTTTTTTTCAAATAGTTTGAATAATCTCTCCAGCTCTCCTGATTCATAAGGAGGATCTGCAAAAATTATGTCATATGCTCTGGAACTCTGCTCAAGAAAATGCACTGCATCCAGATTGTAAACTTTTGCTTTATCGGAGAGTTTCTTTTTCTGGACGGTGTTTTTTATAAAGATGCATAAAACAGGATCCTTTTCTACAAATATTACCTCACGGGCACCTCTTCTTAATGCCTCTATTCCAACAAAGCCTTTACCTGCATACAGGTCGACAAATGTTTTATCCTCAACATCCTGTAAAATATCAAAAATAGCCTTTCTAACTACAGCAGGAGTTGGTCTTACTGTATTTTGTGCCCTGAATTTACTCATTTTATTGTCCTAACTCAGGATTTGTAAAATACTTTTCAGGAAGGCTATAATTTAAAATTTTTACTTTTCTTCCTTCTACCTTAAGTCTTCCCTGAGCAAAAAGTCTTATTGCCTCAGGATAAATCTTATGCTCAAGCTTTAAAATCCTCTCAGAAAGGCTATCTTCTGTATCCTCAGGATGAACTGGCACAGCTGCCTGAATAATTATTGGACCTGAATCAACTCCCTCATCAACAAAATGAACAGTGCATCCACTTATTCTAACTCCATAATCAACTGCCTGTTTCTGCCCATGAAGTCCGGGAAAAGAAGGTAGTAGGGCGGGATGAATATTCATAATTCTGTTTGGAAAAGCATCAAGCAATGGCTTTTTAACAATTCTCATAAATCCAGCCAGAACCACCAATTCAACACCTCTGGTTAAAAGCTCATCTCTTATTTTTTCATAAAATGCTTCCTTCGTAGGAAAATCTTTTGGATTGATGTAAAGATAAGGTATCCCGTGTTTTTTAGCTCTTTCAATTGCATAAGCCTCTGGATTGTCAACTATAAGAATCTCTATTTTTGCAGGAAGGCTTCCAGCTTCAATCTCATCAATTATTGCCTGAAAATTAGAACCTCTTCCTGAGGCTAAAACTCCTATTTTAAGCACGGTTAACCTCCTCAAAACGAAATTCATGAATAAAATCAACAACTTTTTTTAATACATCCACACTGGTATTGATATTAACACCATGACCAAGATTGAAAATATGAGATTTTGCACATCTGCCATCAATTAATATGGTTTTTACTCTTTTTAAAACTTCATCTTCTCTACCAAGAAGCACCAGAGGATCAAGATTTCCCTGAAGTGGTCTATAATCAAAATTCAAACAAGCCTCTTTGATATCTACTCTCCAGTCAAGACTAAAAACATCCACTTCTAAATCTTTAATATGATTGATAAGCCCTGAAGTATTTGGGCAGAAATAGATTAAAGGAACAGTTGAAGAAAGTTTTTCTATAATTTTTTTTAAATAGGGTTTGCAGAATATGGCATAATCGTATGGAGAAAGAATTCCAGCCCACGTATCAAAAATCTGAACTGCATGAACTCCTGCTTTTATCTGCTCAAGAAGATACTGCATGGTTGCATCAGTAAGAATTTCCATGAGATTATGAAAGTTCTCTGGTTCCGAGAAAATAAATCTTTTTGTATTAATAAAATCCTTTGAAGAACCACCTTCAATTAAATATGTAGCAAGAGTGAATGGCGAGGCAGAAAAGCCTATCAGCGGAACATCAAGTTCTTTTAATAAAATTTTAATTGTCTTAAAAACAAAATCTATAGCTGGCAATTCAAGAGGTCTTAAAATTTTTAACTCACTCCCTGTTCTTACAGGGGGTGAAACCTCTGGTCCTTTATCATTTATAAACTCTACTTTTAAACCCATTGCCTCAAGGGGAATCAAAATATCAGAAAACAAGATTGCTGCATCAACATCTAAAATTTTTATAGGTTGCATTGTCACTTCCGCAGCGATTTCAGGAGTTTTACACATTGTAAGAAAATCGTATTTCTGCCTTATTTTTTGATACTCTGGCATGTATCTTCCTGCCTGTCTCATGAACCATACAGGAGTATAGGGAGGTCTCACACCTTTACAGGCTTTCAGAAAAGCATCTCTCATGTAAATCTCCTTGGGATGTAATTACATTGAGGATCTTCATCCATATAGTCATCTTTTAAACAATAGGCACGAGCTCTGCATCCTCCGCATACATTTAAATATTCACAGACTCCACAACGCCCTTTATAGGATTTAAAATCTCTCAGTTCTTTGAAGAGTTTTGAGCTCTCCCATATATCACGAAAACTCTGGTTTTTTAAATTACCGGCTGAAAGCGGGAAGTAACTACAGGGCATTACATCTTCATCAACATTTATAAGACATATAAGCTGAGCTGCCACGCATCCTTTCGCTCCTCCAGTTGAAAACTTCAGGGATCTTCTCTCAAACTTTTCACCCTCTTTTTTTGATTTCTCTAAAATTATTCTGTAATACTGAGGAGCACAGGTTGGTCTTACAAGCATGTCCTTTTCATTTTTCTCCATCTCGTAATGCCAGTGTAGTATTTTTTCATAGTCTTCTTTATTTATAAGCTCATTAAGCAAATCCTCACCTCTTCCAGTGGGAACGATCATAAACATATACCAGGCAGTTGCTCCAAGCTGTTTTGCAAGATGATAGGTATCTTCAATAAATTTTTGATTTCTTTTCGTAAATGAAGAATTTATTAAAAAGGGAATTTCATACTTCTTAAAAAGCTTTGCAGCATTTATTGTTGCTTTAAATGCACTTTTTTGCTGACGAAAGTCATCATGCGTTTTTTCATCAGGACCATCAAGGCTAAGAGAAACCATTTTTATATCCACATTTTTAATTTTTTTACAGATTTCATCATCAACCAGTGTCCCATTTGTTGCCATGCATATTCTTAAATTCTTACTACGCCCGTATTCTGCAATATCAAATACATCCTCTCTTAAAAGAGGCTCTCCTCCTGTGAGAACTATAACAGGTTGAGCATAGGAAGATATATCATCTATGATTCTAAAACATTCTTCCTTTGGAGGATCAGGATGTTCCTTGACTACTTCTTCTGAAGAAGAACGACAGTGAATGCAGTGAAGATTGCATCTACGGGTTATCTCCCATGCTATCCATTTTGGCTCAAACTTCATTTTTTATTATAATATATTTTCTATGCAGGAAAGAGTATCATGGGGTTCAAGAATTGGTTTAATTCTTGCCGCAGCAGGCAATGCTGTTGGACTGGGAAATATTCTCAGATTTCCTTCAAAGGCTGCTTTATATGGTGGTGGAGCCTTTATGGTTCCCTATTTCATTGCTCTGCTCCTTCTGGGATTTCCATTAATGATCGTTGAATGGGTCATAGGAAGATATGCAGGCAGACGTGGTCATGGCTCTATGACTGGAATTTTAGGTCTTTTTTTCAATCATGCAAGCTGGGCAAGAATTCTTGGCTCAATAGGAGTTGCCATACCTTTACTTATTTGCATGTATTACATATACATTGAATCCTGGACCTTGGGCTTCGCATTTCTTTCTCTTTTTGGTCAGATGCCAACTCCTGTAATCAGTTCTGATACTCATGAAGCAGTCAAGCCATATGTAAGTTTCTTTAAAGAATATACAAAACCTTCAACTATGGCTTATCTTTTCCTCCTTTTAACCATTGCAATTAACTGGTTTATTCTTCAAAAAGGTTTAAGAAAGGGAATAGAAATTACAGCAAAAATCGGGATGCCAGCAATAATTATCTTTGGAGTTTTTCTTGGATTAATATGCATTTCAGCAAATGAATGGAAGGGATTTGAAGGACTGAAATTCATATATAATCTTAATTTTTCAAAAATTTTGGATCCCGTTGTCTGGGTTGAAGCCTCTGGACAGATATTTTTTACACTTTCCTTGGGAATGGGAGCAATTGCAGTTTATGCAAGTTATGCAGGAGCTAAAGAAGATGTTGTAAAAGCAGGACTCTGGACCGCTTCAATTAATGAATTTGTAGAAGTTGTGATAGGTGCTTCAATTGCAATTCCAGCTGCTTTTGCAATGTTTTCCGCTGTAGCTATTCCTGAGCTTGCCAAGGAAGGAACTTTTAGGCTTGGCTTTATGACAATGCCTGCTGTGCTAATGAATTTTCCATCTGGATGGCTTATTTCATTTATATGGTTTTTGTTGCTTTTTCTGGCAGCTCTTACATCTTCCTTAGCATTAATCCAGCCTTTAATAGCCCTTTTTGAAGATGAAATGAAGTGGGAACATACAAAGGCAGTCACAGTATCAATGATTTTAATAACTCTTGGAGCTCATTTTTCAGCGTTTATGCCTGATTTTATAGATGAGCTTGATTTCTGGGCAGGATGTTTCATGCTTCTTGGATTTGGATTGATTGAAATAATTGTCTTTGTATGGATTTTTGGAATAAATAACTTTTACAAAGAATTAAAACTGAATACAACGCTTAGATTACCAAAATTATTTGTCTATATTGTAGCCATTGTCTCTCCGATTTTTATTTTTGTAATACTCTACTTCTGGGTAATTAGAGATTTTAAAAATGTAGTATTCACCGATAGCATTACAAAAATTGTGGCAAGATTATTCATTTTATTATTTCTTGTATTTCTCTCTGTTATCGCAGTGAAAAGCCGTGAGATTGTTATGAGAGATATAAGATATATGAGGGTAATGAAAAAATGACATCTGAGTTAAACTCAAAAGAGGCAACACTGAAATTTTTAGAAACTACAGACTTTTATGAATTAATCTTTATGGCAAACTCAGAGCGAAAAAAATACAAAAAAAACAAGATAGAGCTATGTGCAATAGTGAATGCAAAAAGTGGAGCCTGTCCTGAAGACTGCTCTTTCTGTTCTCAATCCTTAAGATGGAAAACCCATGCACCAGCTTATCCTTTAATGGATAAGTATGAGATTCTAAAAAGAGCCCTGGAAGCAAAAAACTACAAAGTTAAAAGATTCTCAATTGTAATAAGTGGAATAAAACCATCAAAGCAAGAAATGAAAAAAATTGCTGAGGCTATTGAAACAATTGCAAAAAATGGAATAAAACCTTGTGCTTCCTTAGGACTTTTAAATTATGATGAAATTTCCTATTTAAAAGATTACGGACTTCAAAGGCTGCACTGCAACATTGAAACTTCAGAAGATTTTTTCCCTAAAATATGCACAACCCATAGTTTCTTAGATAAAGTCCGCACGCTGGAGGCAGCAAAAAAAGCCGAAGTTTCGGTATGTTCAGGTGGAGTTTTTGGAATGGGAGAGACATGGAAAGATAGAGTTGACATGGCTTATTTTTTAAAAGAATTTAATGTGGATTCTGTTCCTATTAATTTTCTTACTCCAATAAAAGGAACTCCTCTTGAGAGCCAGCCTGTTTTGTCTCCCTTGGAAGCATTAAAGATTATCGCAATGTTTAGATTAATACTGCCAGATAAAGATATAAGAATCTGTGGGGGAAGACCATTGCTTGGTGAGTTTGCATCGTGGATTTTTATTTCTGGAGCAAATGCTTTAATGACAGGCGATTATTTAACAACTCATGGAAGAAGTTATAATGATGATTTAAAATTCGTAGAAAATCACGGACTTGAGGTTGACCATGTGGTCCCTTAGAATGAGAGCCAGCAGAGTTGAACATGATAAAGAAATTCATATCTCTGGAGCAGAGGGAATTTACAAATTTGATGAACTGGAGAGATTTCTTAAAAAATTTTTTAAAAGGGCTACGGAGCATCCAAATGGTTTTCCAGATAAAATTTTTTTTACACTGGAGAAAATAAAAGAGCAAATTCAGTTTATTAAAGCCCTTCCAATAAAAACTGTATTCTGTGAAACTCCTGAAAAAGCCAAGGAAATTATTAATGAGCATTTAACTAAACTGGGAATTTCAGAAAAGGCAATCACTACTGGCTGGAATGTAATAAAGGGACAGAAAATGAGAGGAGCTGCATTAATTGATTGTTTAACCGGAGTCAGGATTGAACCTAACAAAGAAAGAGGTGTAAGAGTGTCAAGAATTCATATGGATAAAAAAAGAAAAATACAGGTTCTAAGAAAAATTAAAAATCTTACATCTGAGCCTCAGAGAGTTATTGAAGCAGTAACAGTAGCATCAAAAGTAGCATCATGTTCTGAAGTGGTTGCTGAAATTTGTGTATCTGATAATCTAAACTATACTACAGGATACATTGCGTCAAAAGAGTTTGGATATTTAAGAATAACGAACATAAAAAAACATGGCGAGGCCATTGGTGGAAGAGCCTTCTTTGTTAAAACTCCCTTAAAAATTGATAAATTAATAAAATTTCTTGAAAAAACTCCTGTAATCGTCATATGAAATACAAAAAGGTGGTCTTAATAGGAAATCCCATAGCAGGGGGAGGAGCCTTAAAAAAGATTAAAAAAGCAGAAAATATATTGAAAAACAAAGGAATTTCAGTGGAAACTCTGCTTACTAAAAAAAAGGGTGATGCTCAAGAATTTGCTAAAAAGATAAAAAATAGGGAAATACTTGTTATTGCTGCAGGTGGAGATGGAACATACAATGAAGTGGTAAACGGACTTGCTTTTTCTGAAACTCCAATGGCAATCCTTCCAATGGGAACAACCTCAGTTCTTGCAAAGGAATTGAAGATTCCAGATAATATTGAAAAGGCAGTTGATATTGCTCTTAGAGGAAATGTTCAGAGGGTTCATCTTGGAAGAATAAAAAATCAGGAGAAACAAAGACTTTTCATCCTTATGGCAGGTATTGGTTTTGATGGAATGGCAGTGTTTGGAGTAGATTCCGAAAAGAAGAAATATTTTAAAAAAATAGCCTATATCTTAAGTGGAATAAGAACCCTGATTAATTATGCACCCCAGGAGCTTAAAATTTATGACTCTGCAACGAAAAAAGCATACAGTGCTGTTATATGTAAAGCTTCATGTTATGGAGGCTCTTTTAGGATTGCGCCGGATGCAAGCTTAAAAAAGCCCAATTTTTATGTTTTTCTTTCAAAAACTCGTTCTAAACTTGAGCTGAGCCTTCAGATTTTAGGTGTAATTATCGGAAAGCACATTAAGATGATGAATACTGATTATTTTAAAACTGAGGCTTTAAAAATCACAGGAGATGCCCATGTTCAAATAGATGGTGATTATTTTGGAAAAACTCCTGTTGAAGTTGAACTGATCAGGGATGCCCTTAACCTTGTTTTTCCTGAATATAATTAGTTTGTGATGGTGTCTGTCCCTTTTCAAACATTAAAATAATGCTTATTCTGCGATTTCTCGGATCCTTTGGATCATCCTTTATAAGTGGCATTGTATCAGCATAACCAACAACTCTTGCAATCTTTTCCGGTGCAACTCCATTTTTTTCAAGCTCTCTTCTTGCTGAAGAGGCTCTTGCAGTGGAAAGCTCCCAGTTTGTAGTTTTGCCTCCTCTGAAAGGCACAGCATCTGTATGACCTTCTACTGCAATTTTTGCCGGTTCATCCTTTATATTGTCTGCAACTACCTTTAAAATCTCCCGAGCCTTTTCAGTTGGCTCTGCCGAGGAAAGAGGAAACATTGGTTCACCTTCAAGATCAACAATCTGTATTCTTACTCCTCCTTCAACTGTATCTATCATGATGTGATCTTTAAGCTCTTTAAGTTTTTCCTCAATTGCCTTTTTCATCTGCTCTTTAAATCGTTCTGCAGGATTTTCTGCTTGAGCTGGCTTTACTTCTTCATGAATTGCTGAAGTCTGTTGCATAAAAGACTGACCTGATTGGAAAAGATTGAAATTGGTAAAGTAATCGGCAATTGCAGCTCTTTTTGCAGGTTCAAGCATGGAAATTAGCCACAACAGTAAAAAGAAAGCCATCATGGCTGTTGTAAAATCAGCATAGGCTACTTTCCAGCTTCCGCCATGATGAGCTTCATGTCCTTTTTTAATTTTTTTAACTATTATTGTTGTTTTAGATTTATCTGCCACTCTTCAATGCTCTTATTTCTTCTTCTAATTCATGGAAAGTGGGTCTTAAATGAGGAGGAATATTTCTACGAGCAAACTCAACAGCAATCTGAGGAGCTGCTCCGCTTACAAAGGCTATCAATGCAGACTTTATTACCTGTAAGTATTCTTTCTCATGATTTACGCTTGCTTCAAGCCTTCTTGCTAAGGGACCAACAAATCCGTAGCACATAAGGACTCCCATAAATGTTCCAACTAAAGCTGCTCCCACAGAATGTCCTATAACTTCAGGAGGTTCCTTCATTTTACCCATTGTTAAAACAACTCCCAAGACTGCTGCCACAATTCCAAGTCCAGGGAGACTGTCAGCAATATTAAGAAGATTTCTTGCAGGTCCTGATTCTGTTTCATGTAATGTTTCAATCTCACTGTCAAGAATACTTTCAAGCTCGTATGGAGAGACCGTTGTTGTCATTACTGTTCTCAGGGTATCCGTAAGAAGTGCCATTGCATGATGATTTTTCATAAACTTAGGATATTTAGAAAGAATAGTGCTGTTTTCAGGCTCTTCCACATCTTGCTCAATTGATATAAGTCCTTCTTTTCTGATCTTTGTAAAAAGCTCACTTAAAAGTAATAGCGTATCCATGTAGTCTCTTTTTGAATAACCTTTGCCACCTGTGATTGTTTGGATTGTTCCTTTAATAACGCCTTTTAATACATGCGGAGGAGAAGCTATTACAAGTGCACCTATAGCAGCACCGAATATTATAAGAACCTCTGCTGGCTGAAAAAGAACTGAAAGATTCCCTTTTTCAAGAAGATAACCACTGATTATGCTTCCAAGGACAACTAATCCACCAATTACTACAAACATCTATAATTCCCTTTTCTGTCTCAATATCTGTCTTTGACGATGAAAAACAAATCTTACAATATGATCTCTTATATCCTCATCTATGTTGACAAATTTTACAGCCACTCTGTAACCGTTATTTATCAACTCAGATTTTACAACTTCTCCGTAAAGAAATAATGCCACAGGAGAAGGTGCTTCAAGAACCATCTTTAATTCAAGGATATCACCTTTGTTATAGGATGCATCAGAGATAAAACTCATTCCACCTCCGCTTATATTTACCTCAGTTAGTGGAAGTTCACAAAAACCCTCTTGCCTGAAGCTCCATAAATTAATTAGATAGTCCAGCTTTGCGTTGATGAGTTTTATCCATTGAGCAACTGCTTTATCCGAGGGCTCATCAGAAGGAGTATGAGGGAAACTTACTTCTCCAGATATTCTTGCCTTTACCTTTTGTCTTTCTTCAGGAGAAATCAATCTAACTCCAAGAGGTATAACGGCATCTACTCTTGAAAACTCTCTCATTCTCTGATATGTTTCTTCCATATTTACCATTATACTCATCGGAGTATGATAAGTTCAACCCTTCTGTTTTTTGCTCTACCCTCTTCAGTATCATTGGAAGCAACAGGCCTGTATTCACCATAACCTGCGATCATAAATCTGTCTGGATTGAGTCCTTTTTGAAGTAAAAAATGTAGCACTGACGAGGCTCTTGCAGCAGATAGCTCCCAGTTTGATTTATATATAGAAGAGCTTATTGGAACATTGTCAGTATGCCCTTCTATTGCAACTTTCCCCGGGATTTCCTTTAATTTTTCAGCAATTCTTGTGAGTGCATCATAAGCTTCAGGTTTCAGTTCAGCTGAACCCGAGCTAAATAAAAGAGCATCTGGGAAAGTTATTACAACACCTCTGGCATCTGATTTTATGTTTATTCCTGAAATATCATTTAAAAGTTTTCTAAGGTCTTCAATAATTGCTTTATTACGGTCTTCTTCAAATGATATTGGCTCATCAATAACTTTGAACACTTTTCTTAAAGAAGTGGTCATTTTTTCAGCCTTTGTAATATCAACTGTAGACAGAGCATAGAGAGCCACAAAAAAAGTAAACAGAAGAGTTAGAAAATCAGAATATGATATAAGCCAGCGATGAATATTTTCTTCCTCGTTGTTGTTATTTTTCTTTCTTGGTTTCATATTCTTTCCTTCTGACGCTCTCTAACAAAGGATTCAAGTTTTGCCCTTAAAAAGTATGGATTCATTCCTGCTTCTATTCCAAGAATCCCTTCAACCATGAGTTCCATAAGAAGAATTTCATCTTCAAGCTTGTTAACTATTCTTTTTGCAATGGGAATAAATATAAGATTTGCAGAACCAACTCCATAAATAGTTGCCACAAAAGCTGTTGCTATTCCTATACCAATTTTTGATGGATCCGTAACATTTTTTAAAACATGAATGAGTCCAAGAATAGCTCCGATAATTCCAATAGTTGGAGCAAATCCTCCTGCAGAATCATAAACCCTGGCAGCTCTTCTTATAATTTCTTCATAGGCATAAATCTCTTGCTGAAGTGATTCTTTAATAATGCTCGGAGAAAGTCCATCAATTACATAGGTAATTCCTCTTTTTAAAAATGAGTCATCAATTCTATCAACTTCTTCCTGTAAAGCCAGAAGCCCTCTTTTCCTGGCTATAACCAGAAGATCAAGAATGGTCTCTATGGTCTCCTCAAAGTTGACATTTCTACTGAAAAATATAAATTTTAAGCTAACAAAGGCTGTAATTATATCTTTCAATGGAAAGCTTAAAATAGTAGCTCCCAGAGTTCCTCCAAATACAATAATAGCCGCTGCTGCCTGAACAAGATGTGCTGTTGTGCCCCCTTCAGCAATGTTGCCGGCAATAATAGCACCAATCCCGATGATTAAACCAAGTAAAGCTACCAAATCCATTTCTTAAATTATAAAGAGATTAATAAAATTTATCAATGGCTTTTTAAGTATAATAAATTCTATGAAAAGAAAAATTTTAATTCTTTTGGGACCTACAGGAGTTGGAAAAACAGAAGTATCAATCAGGCTTGCTAAGCTTTTAAATGCTGAGATAATAAGCTCGGATTCAATGCAAATCTATAAATACATGGATATCGGTACTGCAAAACCTACCTTAGAGCAAAGAAAGGAAGTAGTCCATCACATGATAGACATTGTTAATCCCTGGGAGTATTTCAGCACAGGAACATATATTGAAAAAGTGAAAAAAATTATAGAAGAAATTTTTCAGAGAAATAAAATTCCATTGATTGTTGGTGGTACAGGGCTTTATCTGAGAGCCATGACAGAAGGAATTTTTGAAGGTCCTGAAGCTGACTGGAGTTTAAGAAAACAACTCCTGAAAGAAGAAAAAACTCAACCTGGCAAACTTTACGGGCTCCTGAAGAAAGTTGACCCTGATTATGCGAAAAAAATTAATCCCGCTGATTTAAGAAGAACAATCAGGGCACTGGAAGTGTTTTTTAAAGAGCAAAAAAATATTACTGAGTTTCATGTAAAACTTACAAAACCTCTGCCCTATGATTTTATAAAAATCGGACTTACAAGAAACAGAAAACAACTATATAGCTTGATTGAAAAAAGAGTTGATGAAATGATTAAAAAAGGACTAATTGAAGAAGTAAGAAATGTTTTAAACCTGATAAAGAAAAATGCAGCTGGAGACTTCCCATTACCGGCATTACAGGCAATAGGTTACAAGGAGATAGCTGGCTGTCTTGCTGATTTATACAGCCTTGAGGAAGCAGTTAGGCTTATAAAAAAAAGAACAAAAATGTATGCAAAGAGGCAGTTTACATGGTTTAAAAAAGAAAAAGATATAATGTGGTTTGATATAACAGAAATTCACGATCCTCAAGTGATTGCAGAAAAAATTTTTCAATTTTTAGTATAATATTTTTGTGAAGCTGATTAGAATATTAATATTTATCGGACTCCTTATACTGCCATTGAATTTACATGGAGAAGTTTTACTCAATCAATGCAATGTAGCTGATATTAAGGGTTCATTTAATTTGATTATCTACTCAAATTCCTTCATCAATGACCCTGAAACCTTCTTGGTTCTTGATAAAGTGGATGATATGGTTAAAATAGTTCCCTATGCTTCAGAGTTTAAATACAGAACAATGGAAAATCTCACCGAAAAAGAAGCTTTGAAAATAGCTGAGGAAATTTTAAAAAGTGCTTATGTGAGTTCTATAAAATGCTCTGCCATATCAGTTGGAGGAAATCTTGCAGGTTATGAATTAAAACCAATTTATTTTCCCTGGGTATTTGGAATCCTCGAGCCAGTTGAAACAGTTTATAAAAAGGAAGGAGATTCTATTTTTATTTTTATAAGACTTAATCCATATGTAGAAAGACAGCTCTATTTCGGAGGAGACTCAGATAAGGAAAATTAAACTCTAACAAACTCTCCGCTTTTACCTCCAGCTTTGTAAACAAGCTTTATATCTCCAATTATCATCTCTTTGTCAACTGCTTTACACATATCATATACTGTAAGCGCTGCTAAAGAGGTTGCAACCATTGCCTCCATCTCAACTCCTGTTTGCGATGTTGTTTTTACAGTGGTTTTTATTTTTACCTGAGAGTTTTCTTCATCAGGTTCAAAATCAATCTCAACAGAGGTAATTGGAAGTGGATGACAGAGCGGAATAAGATGGGGAGTCATCTTTGCAGCCATAATTCCAGCAAGACGGGCAACCTGAAAAACATCACCTTTTGCAATTTCCCTATTTAAAATCATTTTTAAGGTTTCAGGCTTCATCTTTACAATGCCTTCAGTGATAGCAATTCTCTCTGTTACAGGTTTTCCTGTAACATCAACCATCCTTGCCTGTCCTTTTTCATCAAAATGAGTAAGGCTCATCGTTCCTGCTCTGATGGCCTTATAAGTATTTCATTTATACTGACATGCTCGGGCTGGGTTACAACATAGTATATAGCCTCTGCAATGTCATGAGCTTTTAGTGCTCTCATTGCTCCTCTGCTTTTTATCCATTCTTCTGGCATATTTTCACCCCACTGAGTTGCAACAACACCTGGCTCTATTACTGTAACACGAATGTTGTATTTTATCAACTCCTTACGAATTGATTCAGAAAAACCTATAACAGCCCATTTCGTAGCACAGTAAACAGACCACCCCGGAATTCCAACTCTTCCAGCTACTGATGAAATATTCACAATATGACCACTTCTCTGAGGAATCATCATTTTTACAGCTAAATGGGTGCAATGAATAAGCCCTGTAAGATTCAGGTCTATAACTTCTTTCCATTCATCCGGTGAACCGTTTTCAATGTAGTTAAAAATTCCCCTTCCAGCATTGTTAATCAGAATATCAAGTCTCTGAAAAGAATCTTTCAACACCTCAAACGCTCTTTCAACTTCTTCAGGTTTTGTAAGATCAGCTGAAACACTGACAACATTTGCTCCATAGGTTTTAAGTTTCTCAGTTAAATTATTCAATAACTCCCGAGACCTTGCTACTAAAACAAGATTAGCTCCCTCACGGGCGAATTTCTCAGCAGTTGCCAAACCTATGCCTTTTGATGCACCTGTTATGAGTGCCACTTTTCCTTTAATGGACAACATCTGGACTACCTCCTTTCTTTTTATAAATTGGTCTCCGGAAAAACATAATAGTTAAAAGCATTGAAATCATTCCAACGCTGAGTATCCAAAAGGCTTCATTAAATGCAATTGCTTGTGCCTGTCTAATAAGTTCCTTATAAATTGCTCCTTCAGGCGGTAGTAGTGCTCTTGGCTGCAGATACTCATTCAATTTTTCAATAGCTATTTGATAGGGAATATCATAGGGAGTGAGATTTTCTATAAGTCTAAACTGATGAAACTGAGCTCTCTGAGAAACAATTGTTGTAACTATTGCTGTGCCTACAGAACCTCCTATGTTTCTTATAACACCGTTCAGTGGTGTTGCATCCTGCATTTTTTCTTTTGGAATGTAAGCTACTGTCATTGCTGCCAGAGGAGTTATAACAAAAGCCATACCAAGAGCAAGAACAGCTCTTGGATACACAAAGTCCCAGAACCCTGCCTGAAGATTAAATAAACTCATAAGATGAGTTGAGTAGGCACACATAATTATTCCAAATGCAAGGGGTATCTTGGGATTTATCCTGTCAACGATTTTTCCACTTATTGGGAAAGCTATAAACTGAATAATTCCTGCAGGTCCAAGAACCAATCCTGCTAAAAATGCTGTATATCCCATTAAATTCTGAACATAGATTGGCAAAAGAATAATACTTCCGAAAAGATTGATAAAGGTAAAAAACATTACGAGATTTCCGAAAAAAAAGTTTTTATCTTTAAAAAGTCTGAAATTAACAATAGGATGTTCTGCTCGCTTTAGCTCCCACCATAAAAGAGCTATAAGACTTACAATACTTACCACAAATAGAGTGATTATAAATTTTGATTCAAACCAGTCTTCTCTTTCGCCTTTATCAAGCATTACCTGAAGACATCCAATGCCCAATGCTAAAAAAATAATCCCAGGATAATCAATTTTCAGTTTTTCTTTCTTTTTCAAATAATGAGGGTCCTCTATAACAAGATAGGTCATCAAAATGGATATGATACCAACAGGAATGTTTATATAATAAATCCATCTCCATGAAAAATTATCAGCAATCCAGCCTCCAACAATTGGACCAAGTATTGGTGCCATTATTATTCCCATTCCATAAATTGCCATTGCTGCGCCGTATTTTTCCTTTGGAAATGTTTCAAGAAGTATACTCTGACTTAAAGGCTGAAGTCCTCCACCGCCAATTCCCTGAAGAACTCTAAACAATATTAAAGATGTAAGACTCCACGCTGTTCCACATAAAAAAGAGGAAATTGTAAAAAGAGCTATTGAAAAAATCAGATAGTTTTTTCTTCCAAAAACTCTGCTTAACCATCCAGCCATTGGAATTACAATGGCATTTGAAACAAGATAGGAAGTAATAATCCATGTTGACTCATCAACTCCAGCTGAAAGACTTCCCTGAATGTGCCTCAATGCAACATTATTTATTGTTGTATCAAGAATCTCAATAAAGGTAGGCAACATCACTGTTAAAACTATCCAGAATCGCTTCATTTGAATATTATATAAAAAATAGAGTGTAAGTTAGCAATAACTTTATTAAACCTGAAATTGTCATTAGAATTAAACTGGATTGAGCAACTTTAGCGTTTTTATGTAACACTTCTTAACCAAGGAAGACGAAAGAACCCCTCACCTTCGGCTTGGAATCAAATAGTGGAGAAACCAAGGGTATAGTTTAAGGCTCTGAAAAAACTACATTATGACCTAAAAAGTGAAATTCGTATACCCTTGTTTTTATTATGGGCGATGAGGGATTTGAACCCACGACCTCTTCCGTGTGAAGGAAGCGCTCTCCCCCTGAGCTAATCGCCCAAAACTTTTGAAATATAACAACTTTTTGAGTTCTCTGTCAACCCTTTTTTGTCAACTGTCACTGAAATCGTAACCATAGAGTTTTTGTTGGTTTGAAAAATAAGGTTTTCTATCTGTTTAATTGCTTGCTTTTTGTGTTCTACAGACAGATGACTGTAACGCATTGTTATTTTAATGTTTTTTTATGCTGGAATGACTAATTTACTTTAGCTATCAATTTGCCTGATCTTTATTTCCAATTTTTGATTATCTTATCCATATTGTAGTTGCCTATACAGACAGAACAGTCTTCTCCTTGGAGCGGTATTATACCACTCCAAGGAGAATTACTGTAGCAGTTAAAATGTCAGTTAAGCCCATAGTTGCTTTCTTAAAATCCCAATAATTTTCCGCCTTGATAAACTATAAAGGCAGTTATCCATGGCAAAATTAAGTAAATAACCAGTGTCTGTCCTAAGGTTTTCCAACCAAACTCAGCTCTTAATGTAAAGGCAAAGGTAAGGCATGGTAGATAAAGCAGAACAAAAACTAAGAATGCGTAAGCACTCAATGGACTGAATACTGTTTGAAGCTTTTCTTGAAGCTTTCCTGGTTGTTCTTCTGTTTCCCAGCTTTTTATGCCAAAACTTGAAAAAACATTATAAAAAGCATCTTCCACAGCAGAGATAAATCCAATAAAAATATCTCTTATTTCTTCACTGAAAGTAGGCTCTTCTTTTTTTTCTTCAGACTCTGGAGCATAAATCTGTGCCATTGTGCTAACAACTACTTCTTTTGCTATTACACCTGTTATTAAAGCTGAAGTAGCCTGCCAGTTACCAAATCCAAGAGGTTCAAAAACAGGGCTTACTGCTTTCCCGATTTTACCAAGATATGACTTTTCTTTCTCCACTCCATATGGTGTATTTAATAAAAACCAGAATACAATAGAAGAAGCAAAAATAAATGTTCCTGCTTTAATCAGAAAATGTCTTAGTTTCTGCCATGTGTGAATTTTTAGATCTCTCAATGTTGGAATTCTGTAAGGAGGAAGTTCCATAATAAATGGCGGAATTGGACCTTTAAGGATTGTATTTTTAAGTAAAAAGCCAGTTACAATTGCTATAACTACTCCTAATATATACAAAGACCATAGCACAGTAGCTCCATTGGCGGTGAAAAAAGCACCTATAAAGAGCACATACACTGGAAGCCTTGCACTGCATGAAAAAGGTGGACATATCATTGCAGTGAGCTTTCTGTCTCTTTGTGTTTCAAGAACTCTTGTTGCATAAATTGATGGAACATTGCATCCAAATCCGAGAATCAAAGGAATGAAAGATTTTCCATGAAGTCCTATGGAATGCATAAGTTTATCCATAACAAAAGCAGCTCTTGCCATATATCCACTTCCTTCAAGCAAAGTCATAAGAAACATTACAATTCCAATAAGAGGAACAAAAACAAGCACTGCTCCAACTCCTGCAATAACTCCTTCAGTAACCAGGGAAACAAGCCATTCTGGAGAGTTTAAAGCATTAAGCCCAAGTTTTGCCCAGTGTGTAATTGGTCCTGAAATTAATCCATCTATCCAGTCACAGAAAGGAGAAGAAAAATCAAAGGCAAACTTAAAGACAAACCACATAACAGCTAAAAATATCGGTATACCAATGTATCTGTTTAAAACTACTTTGTCTATCCTTTCTGTAATGTCTACTCTTCTGCCATTCTTTTTTTTTAAAACTTTTTCTGTAACACCATGAGCTATTCCATATCTTATTTCAGTAAGCATTGATTCAATGTCCTGCTCGTGGAATTCAAGGAAATGTGATTTTGCTCTCTGAAGGAATTCCTCATCTGCTCTAAACCCTATCTCCTTAAAAATTCTTTCATCTCCCTCAAGAAGCTTTAATGAAAGCCATCTTATCGGATAAGTATCAGTTAATTCTTTACGGGACTGTATTGCCTCTTCAATTATCTTCAATGAGTTTTCCACCTCTTCTCCGTAATTAAGTTTTGCAGGCTTGAATTTATCTGGAGCTGCAGCAATTTCCTTTAAAGCCTGAAGCAATTCATTTACTCCCTCTTTTTTTGTTGCAACAGTTGGAACTACTTTTATGCCAAGTAACTGCTCCATTGCATTTGTGTTTATCTCATAACCCTTTTTCTTTGCTTCATCATAGATATTCAGGGCAACCACCACAGGAATTCCCAGCTCAAGAAGCTGAACTGTAAAATAAAGGTTTCTTTCAAGGTTTGTGGAGTCAACAACATCAACTATGACATCTGGCCTTTCTTTTACAAGAAAATCCCTTGCAATAACCTCTTCTTGAGTATAAGGGCTAAGACTGTATGTTCCGGGAAGGTCAACGAGATTTACTTCAAGATCATCAATCTTAAATGTTGCTGTCTTTTTTTCTACTGTTACTCCAGGCCAGTTACCTACGTAAAGATGTGTTCCTGCTATTGCGTTTATAAGGGTTGATTTTCCTGAGTTTGGATTTCCTGCAACAGCAACTTTAATTGTTTTCATTGTATTACCTCCACTTCTATTTTTTCTGCTTCATGTTTTCTCAATGAAAGATGATAGTTTTTGACAACTATATCAATTGGATCGCCAAGAGGAGCAACTTTTTCAATAATTATCGGCTCTCCATCCAGAACTCCCATATCCATAAGTCTTCTTTTAATTATTCCCTTTGTTTTTATTGATAAAACCTTTACCTTCTGCCCAACTTTAACCTCACTTAGTTTCATTGAATCCTCCTTACCAGAATTTTCATTGCCATTCCTCTACCGATGGCAATTCTTGAATCATCAATTTTTAAAAGAATGGGACCTTGCCCTTGATTGCTCAATACTTCAATGACTTTACCAACAAAAATCCCTATATCTCTTAATCTGCAGTAAATAGATCTGCCTTTTCTTGCAAAATCAACAACTTCCACTTTTTCTCCATTATCCACCAATGCAAGCGGTATCATTCTAAGCCTCCTTTAAAAATTTAAATTCCATCTAACACCATAAACATGACCTGCCTTTGTGTTGTCAGACTCACGGGCAGTGTCACGAATATACTGGTAATCAAGGGTTATATCTGAGCTAAGAAATTTGTATGAAAACAGTTTAAACTTCACATAAGACTCAAATACCTGACTGTGCTTGAGCTTCTCATTCTTTGATGGAGTTTTCAGATAGGCATAGCCAACTCCTACTTCATCGTCCTTCCTACCCCATACGCTTCCATTGAGATTCAATCCCAGTGAAACCATTCTGTTGTAATCCAGCCTGGCTGAGTCATCCTGCCATCCTGCACGGAAGAATGCTCCAAGAGTGTCTTTCAGCAGTTGCTGGTCAAATGATACTCCTATTCCTTTTAATGCCTTGTATGCATCAGCATCCCAGTTTTCAAATCTTTTATTCGTTGTGTAGCCATAAATCCTGTAGTTTCCCTCACCAAGTCCTGTCTCAAGCTTGTAACCAATCTGTGCTCCTATCCAGTTGTATCTTTTCACATCCATTGTCTCGTTTTCATTTTTTGAACGCATTCCAACTACTCTCAGATGAAATTTACCAGCTTCAAACTCTGCTGCGACTCCAGCATCATAGCTTGGAAGATTTGCAAGGGGGTTGTGGACCAGAGCTTCATTCATGAACTGCTGTAATTCGTCAGCTGCATAGGCATTGTCATCAATAAAAGCTGTTGAGTCAATTATTCCTGCTGTAAGCTTGATGGATACTTCTTTTTCAATTGGAAACCTGTGAGAATACCATAACTCCTGAAGATGATCCCTTGCATGTCCATTGATGTTTCTCAAGTCTACAAATAGATCATCTGCATTTGGATTAAGAACAAAGGGATAGTTTGCGCTTTCTGAATGAAATCCACTTCCTTTTGCAAAGCTTGCCCTTAAGAAGAATTCGTCATTTTCAGTAGGCTTAAGGGATACATTAAAGTCAATCACTGCTGAGCCACGGTCTTTTGTCTTATCATTCGTGTCAGAATCTACATATCCCTTTGTCATGTGCAGCCATTGATAGACTGTAGTAGCTGAGCCAGATACTGAAAGCCAGTCTGTTACATCCGCAGCAAACACGGAAAAAGGAAAAACAAGGAAACTCAATAAAATGATTTTTAAACCTCTCATGCTAAACCTCCTTTTTGATTTAGTTTTTTTAAGTCATCAAAATATTTTCTCAATGTGCATAAACCGCAACTGTGACACATAAAGAAAGGAATTCCCTTTGCACGAGCAAAATTAATAACATCGTCCCTGATAGAGTGGGAAACCTTGTTTGTGAATACCACAATAGCATCAACCTTACCAATCTTCCTTGTTACTTCTTTGCATGGCTTTGTGAACAACTTGAGATTAATTCCTCTCTGGCTTGCTTCTTTCAAATAATGACTCTTAAGCCTGTCCATACCACCAATTAATAAAACACTCATGCTGACCTCCTTTAGATTTTATAAATAATATTTTATAGCTCTAATTTTATAAAATAAATAAACTTTTGTCAAGAGTTTTTTATTAAATTTTACAAATACAAATATCTTTTATCTATTCAAATTAATTAGAAAGAATATTTAATCAGGGGTTATCAGGCAGGAATGTTAATTGAGTTAAATATTTTTTACTTCTTTTTTATCTTCTCTGATTTCTCTATAACCGTATTGTACATCTCTTTTCTTTTATGTTTGAGCCTATCTCTTATTTCAGGATATTTTAAGGAGAGAATCTCACAGGCAAGGTAAGCTGCGTTTTCAGCTCCATTTATTCCAACTGTTGCTACAGGAACTCCAGGAGGCATCTGAACAGTTGAAAGCAAGGCATCAAAACCATTTAATGCACCAGATGCAACAGGAACTCCTATCACAGGAAGGGTTGTATGTGCTGCTATAAATCCTGCAAGATGAGCAGCCATTCCTGCAGCAGCAATTATTACTTCTATGCCTCTTTGTTCAGCCTCTTCTGCATATTTTTTTGCTCTATCAGGTGTTCTGTGAGCTGAACACACATCAATCTCAAAAGATACATCCATCTCAGACAGAACCTTAGCTGCCTTTTTCATTACATCAAAGTCACTGTCACTTCCCATTAAAATCAATACATTTGCCATTAGTAACCTCTTGCCATTGCTTCAAGACGAGCAATTCTTTCCTCAATTGGTGGATGTGTGCTGAAAAGTTTCATCAGGCTACGACCGGAAAGAGGATTTACAATGAACATATGGGCTGTTCCGGGATTTGCATCCATTGGTATTGCCTGGCTTGCATAATGTAGCTTTCTCAAGGCATTGGCAAGATAAAGAGGATTGCCTGCGATTTTTGCACCACCTTCATCTGCCGCATACTCACGAGCTCTGCTAATTGCAAGCTGAATGATCATCGCTACAATTGGAGCAATGATCATCATAAGAAGAGCAACTACTGGATGACCACCTTCATCATCATCGTGTCTTCCACCTCCAAAAATCATTGCCCATTGAGCCATCTGGGCAAGATAGGATATTGCGCCTGCGATGGTTGCTGCAATGGTGCTTATAAGAATGTCTCTGTGTTTTATGTGAGCAAGCTCATGACCTATGACTCCTTCAAGCTCCTCACGGGATAGTATTCTCATAATTCCGGTTGTCACGGCAACGACTCCGTGTTTAGGAGACCTACCTGTTGCAAAAGCATTTGGCTGTTCAGAATCAATGATATAAACCCTTGGCATTGGAAGTCCTGCTCTTTGTGAAAGCCTTCTTACGATACTGTAAAGCTCTGGAGCTTCAGCTTCTGTAACTTCTTTTGCTCCATACATGGCAAGAACGATTTTATGACTGAAAAAGTAAGCAAAGAAGTTCATGCCAAGAGCTAAAATTAAAGCAAAAGTAGCTCCCTGCTTACCACCAATGATAGAGCCAATAAAAACAAAAAATACTGCAAGAAAAACCATTAAAACCATTGTTTTCAATGTATGCATAGTAAACACCCCCTTAAATTCTTAATGTATTTACTAAAAATTTAACATTTATCAGGTCATTAAGGCAATACTCTTTTTACACCTTAAATTTCATAAAAGTTAACCTTAATTAAAGTATGGAGGAGAAAGCATCACACCTTCAACATCCTGTCATTCCGATGCTATTTAAAAAGTTCTTCCAGAACTCGTATGAACCTTTTGATTGTCCTTTTCCGGGGTAAATCTCATAAAAGGTTCTGTATTTTTCAGGCGTTATGTCAGGCATGACAACATTTGCACCTGCCTGCAGGGCTTTTATTCCCAGTTCAGGAGAGATTGTTCTCAGGGCTGTTGTTGCAGGAATGTTTGCCTTGGGAAGCAGTATTCTCATAATTGCAAGCGTTTTCAGAGTTATAAGAGGATTTCCAATCGGTGCATCTTTAAGCGGAGTTTCAGGATGGGGAATAAATGGTCCTACTCCAAGCATATCAAGTTCAAGCTCTTTCATAAGAATGATATCCTCTGCAAGGGATTCAAGAGTCTGTCCCGGCAATCCTACAATTACTCCTGAGCCTGTTTCATATCCAAGCTCTTTGAGCCATTTAAGACATTGAACTCTCTTTTCAAAAGTCGTATCAGGCTTTAATGCCTTAAAAAGCTTTTTATCTGATGTTTCAAACTTAAGCAAGTATCTATCAGCACCAGCTTCTCTAAGCATTGCGTAGTCTTTGTAACTTAACTCTCCAACTGAAAGAGTTACAGCCACGTCAAACTTTTTAATCTCCCTTACTACCTTGCTGAGTTTTTTAACACTCCAGAAAGGGTCTTCACCTGACTGTAAAACTACTGTTTTAAAGCCCGCATTTACTGCATCACAAGCAAGTTCAACTATCTCTTTTTCAGTCATGCGATAGCGTGTAAGTTTTCGGTTATCCCTTCTTATTCCGCAGAAAAGGCAGTTACACTTGCAGTAGTTTGAAAATTCAATTATTGCCCTGAGATGAACCACATCTCCATGAGTTTTTCTTCTTACATTATCAGCAACTTTAGCCAGTGTTTCAAATGAAACATCTGTAAGAAGCTGTAGAATCTGAGTTTTGTCAATCATAAATCCTTTTTTTTAATCTGCTTAGTATCTCTATCTCCTCTTTCATATCTTTTCTTGTCTCATCAATAATTGCCTGAAGATGGGGAAACGGAGAAAGTGCTCTGTGAAGAACTCCATGAATATGAGCCATTATTACGCCATAGTTGACAATCGGAACTCCTGCTTTTTTTGCCTGCATGATTCTGCTTAGCATCTCTTTACGATTAAGCATACAGGCACCACAGTGAACAATCAACTTGTATTCATTGAGAGGTTCTGGAAGCGGTCCGCCTCCTGCCTTTACATCTATCTCAAGCTCTCCACCAACCTGAGCTCTGAGCCATCTTGGAATTTTAACTCTTCCAATGTCATCTTCAACAGGATGATGGGTACATGCTTCAGAGATTAAAATCTTATCCCCTGGCTTGAGATTTTTTACAGCTGTAACTCCCTCAACAAGAGTTTGAAGGTCTCCTTTGTATCTGGCAAAGAGAATAGAAAAAGAAGTAAGTCTCACATCAGAGGGAGTATCAGCGGCAACTTTATTGTAAACTGAAGCATCGGTTACTACAAGCGAGGGCTTTCTATTGAGATAATTGAAAGCATGGATTAGTTCTCTTTCCTTTACAACCATTGCCATTGCTTCACTGTCAATTATGTCTCTGATCACAATCTGCTGGGGAAGTATCAGCCTTCCCTTTGGTGCTGCCTTGTCAACTGGAATTACGCAGATAACCACATCTCCGGGATTTATGAGGTCTCCAACAACTGTGGGCAGTGTCCAGTCCTTTGGTGCATGATTTATTAATGCCTGTTTAAGTTCGTCTATTCCATCACCTGTTAAAGCACTTACAAAAACTTTTGGCTCAGGATAATCAGATTTTTTAGCCTCTGGATAAAGGTCAATCTTGTTTATGACATAAAGCACAGAAGTTTTAGTTTCCTGAGCCCTTTTTACTACATCCTTCTCATACTCACCAAATCCCTTTTCTGGGTCAATCACAAGCAATACAAGATCTGTTTTCTCAAGAACCTCATATGATTTCTTCTTCCTCAGCTGCCCGAGTTCACCAACATCATCAATTCCTGCTGTGTCAATCAGGACAACAGGACCAAGTGGAAGTATCTCCATTGCCTTTGAAACAGGATCTGTCGTTGTTCCTGGAACATCTGAGACTATGGCAAGACTCTGCCCTGTAAGGGCATTAATAAGTGATGACTTCCCCGCATTTCTTCTTCCAAATATTGCTATGTGAAGTCTTTGACTCCTTGGTGTTGTCATGTTTTTGCCTCCTTCATTCGCTTACTGTAACCTTGCAGAGATTGACCACAGCTTCTTTTTCCTTTATCTTTTCCCACTCATTTGATACAACCGCATATCTCTCACTTAGATAAATAACCTCAGCAGGAAGAAACGACTCCTCCTTATGTCCAGCTATGTATGAGTGTCTTTTTCCCATAATCTCAACGAACCAGATGTTGGCACCGTATTTTTCTTTAACAAAATCAGCTATTTCAGAGAGTTTTTCAGTGAGTGAACCCTTCTCAGCCTTCAGCCTTTCCTCTTCAATCTTAGAAATAAAGGTCTCTTTCTCCATTCTTAATCCTCCCGTAGTATTCAAGAAGCTTGTCATAAACTTTCTCTGAAACACTCTCTTTCAGCTCTTCAAGCTCTTTCTGAATTACCTTTTCACCAGCTGTCTTAGTCTCAGGTGAGGCAAAGTCATCAAGCCATTCTCTGAATGTGAGCACTGCATTAAGTTTACAGAATACGGCTTCTTTACCAGTTCTAAGCAGACTCATAATACGCTCACCTGTTCTTCCACAACGATATCCTGCTGTGCAAAAACTGGTTATATAACCCATCTCTGCAAGCTCACGGATAACCTCATCAAGACTGCGTGGGTCTCCAATCTCAAACTGCTGACGCTCAAGCTCCTGCTCTGTGAGCCTGTCTGAGTATGCTCCAATACCAATCTTCGTTGAAGCATCTGTCTGAGTAATCATTCCAGAGGCAATAATCTCTCTTCGGATATGAGCTGGCTCACGGGCAGTAAGAATCATTCCTGTATATGGCACTGAAAGTCTTATAACTGCAATAAGCTTTTTAAAATCTTCATCGGACACCTTGTATTTTGTCTCCTGAATAAACGGTGTATTTGCAGCAGGCTCAAGTCTTGGGAAAGAGATTGTATGAGGACCGATTCCAAACTGTCTTTCAAGGTCTCTTGCATGATAAAGAAGTCCCATAACCTCAAATCTCCAGTCATAAAGCCCAAAAAGCACTCCAAGTGCTACATCGTCAACTCCTGCTTCAAGAGCTCTGTGATGACAGTAAAGTCTCCACTGATAGTTGTGTTTTATAGTTCCCTTGGGATGAAGCTTTGCATAGGTTTCATGATGATATGTCTCCTGAAACACCTGATATGTGCCTATTCCAACTTCCTTGAGCATCTTTAAATCATCAATGCTCATTGGTGCAGCATTTACATTAACCCTTCTTATCTGACCATATCCGTTTCTTGTTTTTACTCTGACTGAGTAGATTGTTTCAATTGTATCTCTTATGTATTGAGGTCCTGTTGCAGGATGCTCTCCATAAACAACAATTAGACGCTTGTGTCCAATCTCTCCTGCTAAAACCTCTGTTTCTCTCTTTATCTCCTCAAGTGTGAGAACTCTTCTTTTTATCACATGGTTGTCTCGCCTGAAGCCACAGTAAAGGCAGTTGTTCACGCATAGGTTTCCACAGTAAAGGGGAGCAAAGGTTACAACTCTGTTGTCATAGACTTTTTTCTTTATCTTTGCTGCGGTGTCAAAAATCTCCTGCCATAGTTCAGGCTCTTTTACATTGAGAAGTGCTGCTGTTTCGTCAGGCTCAAGTGTTTGAATTGAAAGAGACTTTTTAAGTATCTCCCTTATTCTTGATGGTTCTGGATCTTGATTTTTACTGAGCTTTTCCCATATCTCTTCATCATTAATGAAGTCCCTGCCATTTTCCATATATCTTGTTACTTCATCCTCTTTTATAACCATGTCCATCCATGCTTTTTCTTTTTTTGTTAATGTAGCTATCATCTTAAAAACCTCCTTTTATTTGTTTTAAGAGTGTTCAAACTTGCAAGCTCTTGAAAATCAAGAACTTGCTAGCCTTTATAATTTTCAATTGCCTCCTTCACCTTTCTCTGTATTAAAAGGCTCAGAGATTCCTCGGGGGATTGACCCCCTCGGAATGACAAATGAAAAAGAAATCCTCCCTTGGAATGATGACCATAACGTCATTACGAGCCTTCTTTTTATCATTCAAAACCCTCTCTTTATCATTCCAAACCTTCTTTTTATCATCCCGAACCTTCGCTTTGTCATTCCGAGCCTACTATACTTTGTCATTCCGAGCCTGCCAGAGGCAGGCGAGGAATCTCCTTTGTTCTCACTATTTCAGAGATTCCTCGGGTATGATGCCACCCTCTGAAGGTGAGGAATCTCCTCCTTATAATAAGGATTGCCACCGCCCGACTCCGTCGGGCTTGCAATGACAAAAAAGGGTAACCTCTGCCTTCGGCTCGGGACGAGCCCTCGGAATGACAAATAAACCCATTGTTGCTATTCTTCACAATCATTATTGTCTTCTCTATGCCTAATTCTGTAATTGCGAGACTGCGTATGCTGGCGAAGCAATCTCGCTCTTAAATACTTAATTCCGGCAAAGCCGGGTGTTGTTAATTCTTGTGGCTGAGTTATACTTTTTATTTCTTCTTCAGTGAAAAAGCCTTTTTCAATGAGAAGCTCTTCAACCCTTTTTCCTGTAGCCAGTGCTTCTTTGTAAATCTCTGCGCAGGTTTCATATCCAAGATAAGGTGAAAAGGCTGTTATAATGCAGGAGCTTTTGTCAAATAGTTCCCTACATCGTAATTCATCAACTGTTATCCCAGATACACACTTTTCTCTAAAAATTCTGCAACAGTTTTTAAGCATTTTGATTGCGCCAATAATTTCATGGGCTATAAGCGGTAAAAAGGGATTGAGCTCAAAATTTCCAAGACTGCAGGCAAAGCTTACTGCATGATCGGATGCAACCACTTTTATCCCAACCTGAGTTACCATCTCAGGGATAACAGGATTTACCTTTCCTGGCATTATTGAAGAACCAACCTGAACTGCAGGAAGTCTCAGCTCTCCAATCCCTGCCCGTGGACCTGAACTTAAAAATCTCAAATCAGAGGCAATTTTTATCAAATCAACTGCAAGAGTTTTTAAAAATCCCGAAACCTCTGAAAAAGTATCTGTATTCTGGGTTGCCTCAAATAGATTATCAGCCTTTGCAAGAGGCAGTCCTGTGAGCTCTCTCAATTTCTCCACAGCAATCTCAATATATGCCTTTGGACAGTTAAGCCCTGTTCCTGCTGCTGTTCCACCGAGATTTATCTGACGAAGTCTTTCCACTGCTTTATTAAGCCTCCACCAGTCTCTGTTTAATGCCTCTGCCCATGCAGAAAACTCCTGCCCCACTGTAACAGGAACTGCATCCTGCATCTCTGTCCTGCCTACCTTTAAAATCTTTGCATACTCCTTTTCCTTTTTCTGAAACTCTCCCTGAAGAAGAGCAACCTCCTGAGCAAGCTCTCCTGTAAGTTTTACAATGGCAGCCTTGACCGCTGTTGGGAAAACATCATTCGTTGACTGATTCATGTTTACATCTTCAAGAGGGCTAATGATGTCATATCTTCCCTTTTCAAATCCAATGTGTTCAAGGGCTCTGTTTGCAATGACTTCGTTAATATTCATGTTAATTGATGTTCCAGCACCACCAGAAAGAGCGTCAACGATAATTTCACTGTCAAGAGCACCTTGAGCAACTTCATCACAGGCTTTAAATATGGCTTTAGCTTTAGTTTCATCAAGCAGTCCTGTTTGTCTGTTTGCAAATGCACAGGCTTTCTTAACCATAGCCATTGCCCATATGAGCTCTCTATGAGGAGTCTGTCCTGTGACAGAGAAATTCCCCCTTGCCCTTAAAGCATGAATTCCATAGTAGGCATCACGAGGAACAGCAATTTCACCCAATGAGTCTTTTTCTACTCTCATGGATTCTCCTTAACCGGTATTAAAAGACTCTTTACTGTAACGCCTTTTATCATACCCAGTTTTCCTGTAAGAGAGCCTATCTTGTCTGTATTGCCTTCTACAAAAAGAGATATGAGTCCTGTATCTGTATCTTTTTGAGGGATTCCCATTCTTCCGATAATTATCTCTGAATGCTCTGAGAGGATTTTATTTACTAAGGAAGCATTCTTTTTTCTTTCACTGACTATTACTCCAACAATTCCAATCTTTTTATTCATCCTTTGACCTCAGGTTTTTCCCTCTGTCTCAGGGAAAATTAACTCTAAAGCCCTTACCTCAGGATAAAATCCCTCGGTTAAGGCAGTTATCCAAATACTACACTTCCACCTTCGAAAACCTGTTTCAGAACTAAAAGATCATTAAAAATATCTTCATCTTCTATTTCTTCCAAGACTTCTTCAATAACCTCGCTTAGTTTTCTCACATAGTCTTCGTTAAGGATAAACCAGTCATTGTATGTATCATTTATTGCATCAAAATCATAAAGAAGGTAGCTTTTTCTTGAAAGAATCCCAGCAATCTGTATCAGTCTTTCAATTGTAGCAAACCAGTATTTTCTATTTCCCAGACTATAGTAAACCACCATCTTTATCCTCTTTTAGCCCGGGACAATGCCCGGGCTAATTTTTAAACTCTTGCCTTATAATGCGTATGAAGCAGTGCTTCACTGACTTCGCTCAGAGGATGATGGGCAAACTCAGAGTAAAATCTCTTTATCATCGGATTTTCATGGGAAGCAGCCATCTTGAATTTTTCTCTGAGTATCAAATCATCTTTGTATTGTCCTGCCTGCCTTGTCTTTATAATATTAAGTCTCTGTCTTCCAACCGGGGTATCAAAAAAGTTGTTACTGATTATCTCTCCAGAGCCGAGTCTTGGAAATCCTGTAAGTAAAATAACTGATGTTAATCCTGCAAACTTTATAAATGCTCTTCTTGTTATATTACCCATTGTTCACCTCCTAATTATCTCTTTTTCATTTCTTTATTGAACCGGCAAAGGCATAAAGAAATTTTTCCCATAGACCGAGTTCAATTGGATGAACAGGCTGTCCACCACCGTTTATACATCCTCCAGGACAGGTCATTACCTCAATGAAGTGATAAGGGCTTTTACCTGCTACCACATCTTCAATCACCGGTTTAAGATGCGCGCCTTCTGGTCCTATCCCATTGACAACGCAAACTTTTATATCAATCTGCTTTGTTTTGAAAACTTTTTCGTATTCTGGTCTCAATGGCACAGGTATTGTGGCAGAAACAACAGGATGCCTGTATCCTCTTACATCCTCAAAATCCCACTGCGGACTCATTGCAGATGGCTCAAGCCCTGAAAGAACATGGAAGGCAAATCTCAATGCTGCTTCCATAACTCCACCACTAACTCCAAAAATAGTTGCACCACCTGTATATTGCATAAAATCTTTTGGCTGTCTTTCTTCAGAAAGTTTCATTGGATCAATGTTCAGTTTTTTCAAAACCTCTGCAAGGTCTCTTGTTGTAAGGACTGCATCAACATCTCTCATCCCAGATTTCTTTAAAAACTTTCCTGCAGAGTCAAACTCAGGACGGGATGCTTCAAAAATCTTTGCTGTGCATGGCATTACTCCAACGGTATAAATATTTTCGGGCTTTACTTTCCAGATTTCTTTCGCACCGTATGTTTTTGCCGTGGCTCCTGCCATCTGTTGTGGTGATTTGCATGAAGAAAGATTTGGTAATACTTTTGGATAGTAAACCTCAGCATACCTTACCCATGCAGGACAGCATGATGTAAACTGAGGAAGAGGCTTATGTTTAAACTCTTCAACTTCAAGGACTACTTTTTTGCCCCAGAGTTCAACTGGAAGTTCCTTTAGTCCTGAGTGAGCTGCAACTCTTGCAAGAAGTTCTGTTCCTTCTTCAAGAATTGTCTGGTCAGCAGCAAAGTTGTTTTCATAAATATCAAATCCTGCTTTTTTTAAAGCTGCCCAGAGCCTTCCTACTGTAAGTGTGCCAGGTTCTGCACCAAATTCCTCTGCTATTGCAACTCTTACAGCAGGTGCCACAATTGCAACAACCTTTGTTTTTTTATCCTTAAGCTTTTCAATAACATAGTCAACAAAGCTCATCTGCTCAATTGCACCAAAGGGACAGTTAAGCAAACATTGACCACAGTTAATACATCGGTCAACATCAATTGAGTGCTTCTCTCCTACAGAGCCCTTAACAGCTCCTGCAGGACATACGGTTCTACAGGTATCGCATCCAACACATGTTTCCTGATCAATTTTGATAATTCCTCTTAACTCACCTTTCCGATAGGTTCCTGTGTCTGCACTAACTCCGCCATCCCCTTTAAAAGTCTTGACTTTTCTTACCATACAACCCCCCTTGTTTTAGTTATTTTTTACCTCTTGGAGTGTAATGAGTGTGAAGCAGTTGATGAGACTTATGTCCAAGAGGTTCCTTAAGGAATTCTCTATAAATTGCCTGAATTTCTGGGTTTTCATGACTTTTCCTGATTTTAAGCTTTTTATCTCTTTCGTATATTCCTTTAATACGATTTTCTCTTTCCTCAACTGTAGTTGGAATTGGCTGCCCGCCTCCACCAATACATCCACCAGGACATGCCATGATTTCTATAAAGTGATAATCCTTAAGCTCACCTGCTCTTACCTTATCCATAAGCTGCCTTGCTGCACCGAGTGAATGAGCAACAAGAACCTTTACTGTTACTCCGTTCATATTTACGGATGCCTCTTTAATGTCCTTCATTCCTCTTACATCTTCAAAATCAAGCTTTGGAAGGGTTTTCCCTGTAACAACCTCATAGGCTGTTCTCAATGCTGCTTCCATAACTCCACCCGTTGCACCAAATATCTGAGCTGCACCTGTTCCCTCACCCATTATTGGATCATAGGGTTCATCGGGCAAACTGGCAAAATCAATTCCTGCCTCACGAATCATCCTTATAAGCTCTCTAGATGTAAGCACTACATCCACGTCTCTCGTAATATTTGGATTGTTCCAGTATTTAGAAGCTGCATTCATCTCTGGACGAGCTGCCTCATATTTCTTTGCTGTGCATGGCATGACAGATACAACAAAGATGTCTTCAGGATTTATCCCTTTTTTCTCAGCATAATAGGTTTTTGCAATAGGTCCAAGCATCTGCTGAGGTGATTTGCATGTTGAAACATGGGGAATCAGATCTGGATAAAACTCTTCAATAAACTTTATCCATCCAGGTGAGCAGGATGTAAACTGTGGCAAAACACCGCCATTTTTGATTCTGTGAATAAGCTCATATCCTTCTTCCATTATTGTCAGGTCTGCTGACCAGTTTGTATCAAAAACAGCATCAAATCCAAGTCTTTTAAGTGCAGCAACCATTTTCCCTGTAATGTCAGTTCCGACAGGAAGTCCAAAGGCTTCACCTATTGTCACATGAGTTGCAGGTGCAGTCTGAACAACCACATGTTTTTTAGGATCAGCAATTGCTTCCCATACTTTCCATGTGTCATCCTTTTCAACGATTGCAGCAGTCGGACATACAAGAGCACACTGACCGCAGGCAACGCATTGAGTCTCGATGAGAGGCAGTCCGCCTTTTGGTCTTACAACCGCATCAAAGCCGTTTCCATAAAGTTCAAGGGCATCAACTGTTTGAAGAACCTTACAGGCAGTAATACATCGCTGACAGACAATACATTTATTCGGATTTCTCACAATAGAAGGAGATGAATCATCTATAGGAAAATCTTTTTTCTCTCCCTGAGGTCTTATCTGTCTAACATTGAGCTCTGCACAGATTGCTTGCAGCTCACATATTCCATTTTTCGGACAAGTTGGGCAGTCAAGATGATGATCACTTAGCATCATCTCAAGATTAAGCTTTCTTGCCGCAATAACTTTTGGAGTATGTGTACGAACTACCATGCCTTCTTCAACGGGTGTATTGCAGGATGATACAAAGTCTTTTTTACCTTCCACTTCTACAACACAGACCCTGCATGCTCCAACATCATGTTTGATGTGTCTTAATCCAACATGCTCAAGAAAACAAAGAGTAGGAATTTTAACTCCTGCCTTTTCAGCAGCCTTAAGTATTGTCGTTCCCTCTGGCACTGTAACTTTTTGCCCATCAATTGTAAGTGTTACATTAGCCATGTTTATCCTCCTTCTAAATTTATTTCATCATTATCGCTTGCCAGCCAGGATTGGCTGGGATTGAATGCCCACAACTTCCTTTAATGTGTGCATCTATATCATCCTTACAGTACTGAAGAGCGAACTTTACAGCCTTACCTGCCATTTTCCCGAGATCACACTTGCTTGATGCACCAATATCCTCTGCAAAATCATAGAGAAGAGAGACTTCTCTATCTGAAATTGAGCCATCAAAAATTTTTTTGACAATTTCCTGCATTCTCTTTGTGCCGATTCTACATGGAATACACTCAGCACAGGAGTTTTGTTGAGCATAGTCAAGGAAAAACTCAATTATTTCTGCCATGCATTTATCCTCTTCCCAGAAAAGCTTTCCTGCTGAACCAACTGTGGCAACAGTTCTTGAAAGAGTTAACCAGTCAACATCAACAGGTGTTTTAATTGAAAGAGGACCGAGAGCTTTTATTTTTCCAACAAAATCCCTTGCAACCTGGGCAAATTTAAGTCCTTCTGCTCCTGAGATCCACTCAAGTCTTACCCTTTCCTTTGGAATTCCTATAATTTCAAGAAATCTTGTAAGTAAGTTGAATCTCCTGTTGGCATAATAATTTCCAGTTCTGTAATGACAGTCTCCTGGATGACAGCCAGCAACCAGAACACCATCAGCACCTGATAAAAAAGCCTTAATGATAAACTCTGGTTCAACTCTTCCTGAACAGGGAACACGAATTGCATACAAATTAGGTGGGTAACTATACCTCAAAGAACCTGCCAGATCTGCTCCTGCATAACTACACCAATTGCATAAAAAGGCAATAATCTTAGGCTCGAAGCCCTGCTCCATGGCAAAACCTCCTCAAAATTTTTAGTTATTTGCTTTCTTAGCTTTTAGCCAGCCTTCTGGCAGGCAGGTTCAGTGAGTTTTTAGAAAGGCTTCTGCCTTTTTAGACCTTCTTGGTAGGATTTTGATTAATTATACCCGAAGCTAAAAATTTTGTCAACCCCTGTAACTTCCCTTTAAAATTTTTTAAATACAAGGGAAGCATTTGTTCCACCAAAACCAAAGGAGTTTGTCATTGCATATCTGATTTCTTTTTTCTTTGGTTTATAAGGAACATAGTCAAGGTCGCATTCGGGGTCTGGGTTGTCAAGATTAATGGTTGGCGGGACAATATTTTCATAAATACTTAAAACTGTAAAAATCGCCTCAACTCCACCAGCAGCACCAAGAAGATGACCTGTCATAGATTTTGTAGAGCTTACGCAGAGTTTGTAGGCATGTTCACCAAAAACTGTCTTTATTGCCTGAGTCTCAAGCTCATCTCCCTGTTTTGTTCCTGTTCCATGAGCATTTATATAGTCAACTTCTTCTGGATGAATTCCAGCGTCATTTATTGCCATCTTCATACATCTTGCTCCACCCTCTCCTTCTGGTGCAGGTGCTGTAATATGATAGGCATCTGAACTCATTCCATATCCGACAACTTCTGCATAAATTTTTGCTCCTCTTTTTAAAGCATGCTCAAGCTCTTCAAGAATAATAATTCCACTTCCTTCACCCATTACAAATCCATCTCTATCAATGTCAAAAGGTCTGCTTGCTTTCTCAGGCTCATCATTTCTTGTTGAGAGAGCTCTCATTATGGCAAATCCTGCCACCGCCATTGGTGTGATAACAGCCTCTGTGCCACCTGCAATCATTACATCGGCATCTCCATATTGAATCATTCTGAAAGCTTCTCCAATTGAATGATTTCCTGTTGCACAGGCAGTTGTTACTGCAAGATTTGGTCCCTTTATTCCATATCTTATGGATATCTGACCAGCAGCAAGATTAACGATAACCATAGGAATAAAAAATGGACTTACCCTTTTCCATCCTTTCTCAAGCAATACTTTGTGGTAATATTCAATGGTTGGAAGTCCTCCCATGCCTGAGCCGATCACAATTCCAATTCTTTCAGAATTCTGAGGAGTGATTTTTAAACCTGAATCCTGCAATGCCATCTCAGTAGCAGCAATTGCAAAATGGATAAATCTATCCATTTTTTTTATTTCTTTTTGTTCAATGTAGTTTGCTGGATCAAAACCTTTAACTTCTGCTGCAATTCTTACAGGATAGTCTTTCGCATCAAAATGGGTAATATAAGAAACTCCTGATTTACCCTGAAGAATTGCCTCCCATGTAGATTTAACATCAAGACCGAGAGGGGAAACCATCCCCATCCCGGTCACAACAACTCTTCTTTTGCTCATAAAATATTATGCCTGACCTGTTTTGTTTTTTATGTAGTCAATTGCATCCTTCACTTTGCTAATCTTTTCAGCATCTTCATCGGGAATCTCAATACCGAATGCCTCTTCAAATGCCATAACAAGCTCAACAGTATCAAGAGAGTCTGCTCCAAGATCCTCCACAAAGGATGCTTCAGGTGTTACCTGAGATACTTCAACCCCAAGCTGTTTTGCTATAATTTCCTTTACCTTTTCTTCTACCATTACTTACCTCCTCCTTTTTCTTTTTTACATGTACATTCCGCCATTTACATGAATAACCTGTCCGGTTATGTATCCAGATTCTGGCAAAGCCAGAAATATTATAGCATTTGCAACATCCTGCGTTGTTCCAAACCTCTGAAGAGGAATCATGCGAAGCATCTCTTCTTTAACTTTTTCAGGCAACTGCTCTGTCATAGCTGTTTGAATAAAACCCGGAGCAACAGCATTAACAGTGATTCCACGGGAAGCATACTCTTTAGCCAGTGTTTTCGTTAAAGCTACCAGTCCTGCCTTTGATGCTGAATAGTTAACCTGTCCGGGATTTCCAATAAAAGCTACAACAGAGGCAATATTTATAATTCTACCATACTTGTTTTTTGACATGATTTTAACTGCTTCACGGCAGCATAAAAATGCTCCTTTAAGGTTTATGTTTAAAACAGCATCCCATTCTTCATCTTTCATCCTTATGAGAAGATTATCTCTTGTTATTCCTGCATTGTTTACAAGAATATCAACTTTAGAGAATTTTTTAACTGCTTCATCAAAGAGTTTTTTTACATCTTCTGAATTAGAAACATCGGCTTTAACTCCTAAAGTTTCAACACCATAAAGAGATTTAATTTCTTCTGCAACTTTTTCAGCATTCCCACCATTTATATCAACAATTACAATGTTTACTCCTCTTTTAGCAAACTCTTCTGCAGTTGTTCTACCGATACCTCTTGAAGAACCAGTTATTATAGCTGTCTGCCCTTTCATAAAAAACCTCCCTTCATCAGTATTCCCTAAAAATCAAATTATAAAAAAAATCTTTCTAAAAATTCCACTCCATTATAAACCCTAAAATTAACAACTTGAATTCCGCATTTTTAAGCACATAAACTTAGGTTGTCATAGTCAAGATTAAATCTGACATTTCCTGAATAAGATGTTTATACTATGCAGAAAGAAAAAAAGGGGGGATTAGATGACAGTAGAGAACAGTTTTACAGGAATTTTATCAAGTAATCTTCAGAAAGAAGATATACCGAGCATTTTTTCTTTGTCATTCCGAGCCTGCCATAGGCAGGCGAGGAATCTCCTCCTTATAATAGGGATTGCCACGCCTTCGGCTCGCAATGACAGAAAAGAGGTGTCATTCCATGTCTTTTCCTTTGTCATTCCGAGCGTCAGCGAGGAATCTCCTCCTTTCTCACTATTTCAGAGATTCCTCGGGTGGAATGCCACCCTCGGAATGACAATGAAAAGTTGGGATACCACTCTCGGAATGACAAAAAAGTTCTGGATGACAGAAAGAGATGCTCGCAATGACAGAGTAAGAATTGTCATTCCGAGCCTTTTTCCTTTGTCATTCCGAGGAGCGTTAGCGACGAGGAATCTCCTCCTTATAATAGAGATTGCCACGCCTTCGGCTCGCAATGACAAAAATGAAGTGTCATTCCAAGCCCTCCAGCTACGCTCAGGGTAAACTCCGCGAGGAATCTCCTCCGCCTCTTTTTGCCTTGCTCCACCACTCAACTAAAAAAGCAAGAAAAACTCCTGCAAAAAGTGAGCTTACGGCAGCCAAAGCAATAATCAACTTCCTTTTAGGCTTTACAGGAGTCTCTGAGGAATTAGGATTTTCTATAACATAAAGAAAGAAATTTTTGCTTTTATCAGTTTTCACCTTCTCTGAAGCAATCACTTCTGAAAAGGCAAGAGAGGCTTTATCAAGCTCCGTCCTGAACTCCTCAATAGCGGTCTTCAAAATCTCTTCTGCAAGCTTTCTATCCCTTTGCTCTGATGTAAACACAATGCTTCCTGTTTTCTTATCTATGTCAGCTTTAAACGATGGAACAACACCTGAACCATAAGTCTGCCTTACTTTATCTCTCAACTTTTTCTGAAATTCTGCACTATAGAGTATTGACAGACTCAGATTAGTCGCATCTAAAGACCTGCCTTGCTGAAGAGGAATTATAAAGGATAATTTACTATCTCTTACAAATTGATTAGCTTTAAGATTTTCAATCATCGCCTGAGTAATAAAAGAATCCACCCACAGCGTTGCCCTCGCCTGATAAATATTCGGCATAATAAAGCTAACCACGGCTGCAACAAAAACACCAAGCACAAATACACCAGCAACATACTTTATTCGTTTTTTAAGAATAAGAATTAACTCATAAAGATCAATCTCATCGGAGTATTTTTCTTTTATTTCCTCCACATTCATAAATGACCCTCCACTATTGATTTATTTTTAGTAAACTTAAAATCTTGCCTTTTGCATACTCTGAAATATTAAAAAATCTAATTTCTTTAACTTCTGAAAGCTCTTCAATAGAAAACACTAAAACAAACTCCTCCATCAATTACTTTCCCTTTTTACAGGAATTTATGAATTCAGATAAAGTTTGTTTTATCTTCATATTTTTTTCATCACTTTCGTTTCTTATTATTTCTTCCAGTTTTTTCAGAAATGATTCAATATAATCAAACGATAATCTATTATCTTCCTTAGCAATGAAAACTCTTTCATTTTTTGTGGCAGTCACTCCTTCTTCTGAAGTTAGTATATTCTCAAAAAGATTTTCACCTGGTCTTATTCCGATAAATTTTATATCAATGTCTTTGTATGGCTCAAATCCATGTAATTTTATAAATCTTTCAGCCAGATCAATAATTTTTACAGGCTCTCCCATGTCAAGCACTAGGATTTCTCCGCATTTACCAATAGCAGAAGCTTGAAGAACAAGCAGTACTGCTTCAGGAATTGTCATAAAGTATCTCTGCATATCCTTATGTGTTACTGTAATTGGACCCCCATTTTTTATCTGTTCCATCCATAAGGGTAAAATGCTTCCTCTGCTGCCGAGAACATTTCCAAATCTTACAGAAATAAAATCAGTCTTGCCATATTCATTAAGGGCTTTACATATATATTCAGCCACTCTTTTTGTCATCCCCATAACACTTATAGGACTAACAGCTTTGTCCGTAGATATTAAAATAAACTTTTCCACATTGTATTTTCCAGCTATATTAGCCAGATAATATGTCCCAAATATATTCACCTTAACTGCTTCATCAGCATTATACTCCATCATGGGAACATGTTTATAAGCAGCTGCGTGGAAAACAATATCTGGCTTGATTTTTTTAAAAATTTGGTCAAGTTTCATATGGTCTCTGATATCTGCAACAATAAATTTAAAGCTTTTCAATTCAGGGAAAAATTTATTTAATTTAACCTCCATATTAAATAATTCTGTTTCATCAATGTCAAGCAAAATAGTTTCCTTTGGAGCAAATTGGGCAGTCTGAATCACAAGCTCTGAACCAATAGAGCCTCCTGCTCCTGTAATTAATATCTTTTTATTCTGAAGAAAACTTTTAACTTCTTCAAAATTAATATTTACTTCCTGTCTTCCGAGAAGATCTTCTATTTTTATATCTTCTAACTTCTTTAAATTTATCTCGGGTTTTTCAAACTGATAAAGCTTGGGTATTATTTTTATTGTGCTGACACCTGCATTTTTAGCCGAAATATATATATCTATGAGTTTTTTATGACTCAGTGAAGGAATTGCTATTATTATAGCCTCTATCTCTAAATTTTTGATTACTTTTCCAAGATTATCAATACTGTCGTAAACTTTTAAATTTTGTATATAAGTTCCTATTTTTCTTTTATCATCATCCAAAAAACCAACAGGGCAAAAACCGCTAAAATTTTGTCTTTTAATATCCCTTAAGATCATTTCTCCCACATTACCTGCTCCAATTATAAGAGTTCTGAAACCTTCCTTAAACCTTTTCCCTTTAAAAATTTCAAAGTAAAATCTCTTGGATATTCTCAAGAATGAGATACATATGAAGGATATGAAACAATCAATAAATACGACACTTACCGGGATAGAGGAAAGTTGTATGAATTTCTGAGGCAAAAATAGGAGGTACTGATAATTTCGCAGAAGAAAAACTGAAAGAAAAATTATAAGAGAAGCTGTTGTTAAGGAATTTAAAAGCTTTGGTATATCAGCAAGAGAAAAATACCTCCAAGGGATCTTATATACTTTAAAAAGCCATAAACAAAAAATTTTAACAAAAACAAAAAATGAAACACATATGAAAAAAATCTCTGTATATTTAGGGGGGCATAATAAAATCAAAACGAAATAAAAAAGCGAGATATAATGAAAGGATAATAATTGAGACATCTCCAATAAGAAAAAAAATTAATCTTTTTAATGGAGTGGGAGTTAGAAACTTAGACTTCTGAATACGAATTTTTTCAGTAAGATTCATTCTTTTAAAGTCTTATGTAACACGGGCTGTTCATATTATAGGTTTTTAATATCACTTCTCTTACTTCTTCATTAGTTTTTGGTAAAAAACATTTCATTCCGGGCAATCTTTCAAGCCATTCTACTTCTTCTGTTTCATATAATAAATTGTGAGAAAAACCAATTTTTTAGTAGCCTTTATTTCTCCTTTTACTATCAGGTCAAGTTGTAATACTGAGAGTCTTTGTTCTTCAGTAATCAGTTTTTCATCTTCTGCTTTTTATTTACTGATCGCATGTTTTACTTCAGGTTAATCTTTTTAAGCTTCAAAATTTTCCAGTAGAGATAAGTATAAAGTATGCAGAAAAAAATGCAACAGACAATAAGAATTTTTATATTATTCCAGAATAATAGGGCAGGAACAATTGCAAGGGCATTTATAACCCAGAGAAAAACAGAGGTCAAAGGATTTCTTATTTCCGGAGAATAAATATTAAATAGGCGTTTTATAAAAATTTTGTAAATTAGCATATGGAAATGGAGTCCATCTGGACTCATAGCAGATCTTTTTCTTAAAATGCGTTTTCTGTAAATAGAAAAAAGGGTTTCGTAAACCGGATATAGATTTACCGTAAAGGCAAACCATGCAGAAACCTGAGGATGCTTTTTCACAAGAAGGACACTCGCCACTCCTATTAAAAATCCTGTAAAATAGGCTCCCCCGTCTCCAAGAAAGATAAGTCCAAAGGGGTAGTTTAAGAGAAAAAAGCCAAGAAGAGAAAAGGAGGCTACAACGCATATACTTGTTATTTCGTAATCTCCAAGTTTATAGGCAACAAAAGCAATAGCCATAAAAATCATCATGGAAACCATACTTGCAAGCCCGTTAAAGCCGTCAATTATGTTTATAGCATTTGCTATTCCAACAAGGGCAAAAGCTGTGAACAAAAGTGAAATTACCTCAATTTTCAAAAGGCTATCAAAGAAGGCAATATCAACTCTTATGATTTTTACCTCAAGAAATTTAAAAACAAGAAGTGCAGATAAAATGAGAAATATCATTCTTATCTTAGGATGAAGCTTTCCTGAGAGGTCTTCCAGAAATCCTGCTAAAAAAGCAGGAAAAGAAAAGAGAACAAGAAGAGGAAAATTTGAAGAAAAAGAAACTTTTAGTAAATTTTTAAAAAGATAGGCTGAAATTAATGCTAAAGTGATTCCTGAGAATATGGCAAGTCCTCCAACTCTTGGAGTAGGAGAGAGATGAAAGCTCTGAGGTCCCATATGCAGATGATCCGTAAGAAAGGTTTTATATTTTTTAGCCAGAAAGATGATTAAAAGATTGAGAAAAAAGGAAACAAAAAAAGCTATAGCCGCAAATTTAATCATTTCTAACCCTAACATTATTCCACCATTCAATTAAAAAGGCAAAAAATATTCCCAAAAATAAAGAACTTATACCTGCAACCATTATTATTAAACCTCTTCAAATAACTTATCTCCCTTTCCTTCCTTTAAAGCCTCTTCAAGATAATTTAAATCCTCTCTATTTTTATAAATTTCTCTAAGCCTTTCAAAAACCTTTTTTTAAAATCAAGGCCATCAATGATACACTTATGTTATTTGTGTTTGTAGAAACCTCCTTACTAAGAGGAATAATGAAAGAGATTTTATTGTTGTTTACAGATTGAAGCAAGCTTAAATTTTCAAGAAATATCCGTGAATACAAGGAATCAACAGAGAGGGTTGCCTTCCTCTTAAACTCCCTTTCCATCTACCCCTCCTATTTTATTTACAAAGCCCAGTATATAAAATCTTTATCTTTTTTAAACTCTTCAAAACAGGATCTTACATCAATAAATATATAGGGAGCTTTCATAATATTTTTAAATATTTCCTTTGAATAATTTCTAAATTCATTATGCTTAACAGATACAATTACACAGTCATAAGGAGCAAATTCATCAATATTTTTGATGAGTTCTATTCCATACTCTTTTTTAACCTCTTCAGGATAAGCAACAGGGTCATAAACAAAGACATTTAGCCCAAGCTCCTTTAATTCTCTCACTAAATCGTAAGATTTAGAATTTCTTATATCTGGAACATTTTCCTTAAAGGTTATTCCCATAACCAGAACTTTGGCATTGGCAATACTTTTTCCACCTTTAATCATAAGTTTTAGAGTTTTATAAGCTATATAGGAAGGAATTGACTCATTTATGTTTCGTCCTGCAAGAATAAGCTCAGGAACATGACCAATTTCCATGGATTTATAAGCCAAGTAGTAAGGGTCAACCGGTATACAATGACCTCCTACGAGACCCGGTTCAAACCTTAAGAAATTCCACTTTGTATAGGCTGCCTTTAATACCTCCCTGGTATCTATGCCCATTTTGTCAAAAATTATAGCAAGCTCATTCATCAAAGCTATATTTATATCCCTCTGAGTGTTTTCTATTACCTTAGCAGCCTCTGCTACCCTTATACTTGGTGCTTTATATATGCCTGCGCCAATAACGGAGCCGTAGACCTCCGCTATCTTCTCAAGAGAATACTCCGTATCGCCTGCAACAACTTTAACAATCTTTTCAATGGTATGTTCTTTATCTCCAGGATTTACCCTTTCAGGTGAATATCCTACCCAAAAATCCTCTTTCCACTTAAGCCCACTTTCCTTTTCAAGAATAGGCACGCATATTTCTTCCGTTGCTCCGGGATATACGGTAGATTCGTAAACCACTATAGCCCCTTTCTTCAAATTCTTACCTACAACTCGTGAGGCATCTCTCAGATAGGACAAATCAGGATTTTTGACCTTATCAACTGGTGTAGGAACAGCAACTATAACAAAATCGCATTCTGAGATTCTCTTTTCATCCTCTGTAAACTCAAGATTGGGATTATTCAAACTTTCAGGCAAAACTTCCCTTGTGGAATCCACACCCCTTTTTAACTCTTCAATTCTATCTTGGTTCTTATCATATCCTATAACCTTATACTTTTTAGCAAGCAAACATGCTAAAGGTAATCCTACATAACCAAGACCTACCACACATATTTTTTCAACCATTTTTCTTACCTCTTCCTGAGAATTTCTTCAATTAATTCTAACATCTGCTTGACCACAACCTCATCGCTGAACTTATCTTCTACCAACTTTCTTCCATTATATCCCATTTGTTTTAAGGTCTTTTTGTCAGAATTTAAAACCTTTTCAAAGGCTTCAACCAGAGATTCTACATCTCTCACTTTAACCATAAAACCATTATAACCATCTAAAACAACCTCCCTGCATCCAGGGGCATCCGTGGTAATTATAGGTTTTCCCATAGCCATAGCCTCAAGCAAAACCCTCGGAAGCCCCTCCCTATAAGAAGGAAGAACTACTACATCACTTTTACTAATGAAGGGTCTCACATCTTCCGAAAATCCAAGATAATTTATAATACCCTCTTTATGCAAATTTTCTATATATTCCCTTGGAACACAGGAAGGATTATCTTTATCAAAATTCCCTAAAATCCTAAATTCTACATTACTATATTTGGATTTTATGATCTTTGCAGCTTGCACATACTCCTTAATTCCCTTTTCCCAGAGAAGGCGCGCTATAAGCAGGAATTTAAAAATTGAATTTTCAGAGATATCCTTGCAAAACTCAGGGTTAAATCTCTCAGTATCAACACCAGAACCATAGATAACCTTTGCTTTTTCTTTGGAGATAATATTATTTTTTATAAACTCATTCATATCATCAGAATTTTGAAAAATCACATAATTAGTTTTTTTGAAAGCTAACTTGTATAAAATAACCACAAGAGATTTTAGAATGGAATTTGAAATAAAAACATGTCCAAGTCCCGTAATTACTGCTATATTTGGAATACCAAGAAAATTTGCTGCTAAACTTCCATAAATATTGGGTTTAATTGTATAATGAATAGCAAGGTCTGGTTTAATCTTTGAGTAAGTTCTTAAAAATTCCAAAAAGAGCTTTAAATCTTTGATAGGATTTTTACCCTTCCTTTCAAGGTGCCTCAAAGGTATAAAAGGAAACTCCTTTTTGAGTTTTTCTGCATAGTCATCTTCAGGAGCTATCAAATACACATCAAAACCTTTTTCTTTTAAGGTTCTTGCAAGTCTAAACCTGAAGTTATAAAGACTAAAGGCAGTATTAGAACAAAGAATTATGCGCTTTTTTCTTTCCATCTTAGCTTTTTCAAGTAGTAGATAAAAGTAATGTAGCTCAACCCTGAAAGGAACATTACATAAGCATATCTCTTCCTTACTATAGGTCCGTAGTTTGGCTCAGCTACAACATGAAGCCATACAAAACCAAGACAAAGCAAAAGTAAAAACCAGAAATAAATCTTCTTTCTGTGAAAATATATAGTGAAGGGTAAAAGAAGCCAAGCAAGGTAAAGATACATTGCTTCAAAGGGCGTTATGTAGCGGGCAATTGTTCCACCTGCAGTTAAGCCTTTTGTAAACCACACCTCAGGAAGGGGAGCAAAGAGGCCAACAAAAAGTGCCCTTGGTGTGTATTTAATAAAGTCTAATACACTGTAAAACCTTACCTCTTGGTCAACAGCTCCTGGTGTTCCACCAAGATATGTAATCCAATAAACTCTCCATTCAGCTAATCTTTTAAACTGTTTGTCAATAAAACTCGGTATGAAAGGTATAGACTTCCATTGTTGTATTTGTGTCTGTGGTTGTGTCTGTATTTGTGTCTGTGGTTGTGTCTGTATTTGTGTCTGTGGTTTTAAAGGATATATAACCAGAAGCACTATGAAAAGTATTGCAAAGGCTTTAAAATAGCCTCTTGCGTTAGAGAATTTTTCCACTATGTTAAAAACAGCCAAGATAAGAGTTAAACCTATAAAAAGGGCATAAAAATAAGATATTATTTCAAGAGCATATCCTCTTCCAACAATCCAAAATAACACTCCACCCATGAATCCGCAGGCAATTGAAAGAACATTTTTCCAAATTTCCTCTTTGAACGCATTAACTATGGCAAACATTGTTAGGAACATACCGGCTATATACAAACCATCTTTGTGTATCTGGGTAGTCCATGTTAACGATGTAGGCATCAAGACAAAAATAGTTGCAAAGAGAAAAGATAGTTTGTGAGAAATGTTAAACTCTCTGTATATGGCGTATAGGAGAACCCCAGAAAAGGCATGCAGAAAGGCGTTATAAAAAAGCATAATCCATGGCTCGTAAATACCGGTAAGTGCATAGAACAATGCGGTTATACCAGACATAGATTGATAGCTTGGCTCTGGTCTTAAACTCCAAACAAACCAGCCTTCTATAGCTATCCTGCGCGCCAACTCAACAGCTTCGGTATGAAACAGTATCCAGTCTCCTCCAACCAAAAGGCCGTGTCCCCAATGAGCTTGAGGAAACAGAAAAGGTAACACGAAAAACTGAATTAGAAAACCTACCAGCAAGGTGTAAAGATAATATGCACCAAAAATTAAGGACAAATTCTTAAGATTCAAGCACCCACCTCCACTCTTCAATAATCTTTTCAATCCTGAAATCTTCTGCTCTTTCTAAAGCCCTTTGTGAGTAATGGGCCCTTAACTTGTCGTCTATTAAAAGCCTTCTTAAGGTTTCAGCCCACATTATTTCCTTTTCTTCCAGAGGTTCATCTGCCTTCTTAAATTTTACCTCAAAAACGGGCATAAGAACTCCATATTCAGCAAACTCTGGTTCCTGTGTCTCAATCCTAAAATCCCTATCAGGTGCAAGTATCTCCCTTGGACCACTTCTACAATCTGATGAAACAACAGGAACTCCACAAGCCATAGCTTCAACCAGAGCATTTGGAAAACCCTCCCACAAGGAAGGAAACACAAAAAGCTCAGCCCTCCCTATAAACTTGAAAGGATTCTTCTGAAATCCAAGAAAGTAAACATCAAAATCTTCTGAAAGCTTATCCCTATCCCATACAAAGGTTTTAAGTCCAAGAGTTTGAGATAGCTTAAAAAGATACTCCTTTAGCTCGCCCTCTCCAAGGATTACAAGCTTTAACTCTGGAAACTCTTCTTTTAGCTTTTTGAAGATTCTCAAAAGATGCCACTGGCCTTTTTGTTTGGTGAGTCTTCCTGCAGTGATGAGAACAGGATTTTTAAATATTACTTCATACTCATAAAGAGGCTCTTTTGTCAAGCCTTGGATCTCCTCAATGGGGTAAGGGTTGTAAATGACTTTAATCTTTTCTTCAGGAACGCCAAGTCTAATAAGGCTCTCTTTAACGCCCTTGCTTACTGCAATTACAAGGTCTGCCCTTGGATAAAAAATTTTGATAAGTAAAGAATTAAGTTTTCTCAAACCCTTATGTCCGCTCTCCTGATCCATGCGGACCGATATAATTGCCTTGTGCTTTTTAAAAGATTTGGAGAGCACATTTACAAAGTTTGCCCTCTCAAGAAAGGATACAACAGTTGAACTATTTTCAAGTTTTGAAGATAATCTTAAGGCATATAAAGGGATATATAAAGTTTTCAGTATGGGATTGGTTCTAATGGAATGTTTTGAAAGAATCTCTACAAGGCTTTCATCAACTGGGTAATTAATCTCTCTCTCAAGAAGGAAAACCTTTTTTGGCTTTAAAAAGGATAAAATTCTAATTAATACCCTTTCTGCGCCACCGCCTGCAAGAGAATTAATAAGAAAGCAAAAACTCTTTTTTATACCCATCTCTCCCTCCATATCTCAAAGACAAACAAAAGCCAGAGCTTGTTGTGGTTAACTCCCCTGTCTTCAAGGTATGATTTTAGCAATCTTTCTACCTCATCAGGATTAAAGATGCCCCCTTTTTCTATCCTTTTCCTGTCTAAATACTCCCTGTAAAGACCCTTAAGCTCACTTTTAAACCACTCGTATATGGGAACTCCAAAGCCCTGTTTGGGCCTTTCAAGAATCTCAGATGGTATATATTTATACAGCACCTTTCTAAGGAGATACTTACTTTTGCCGTTTTTGTATTTAAATTCCGCAGGAAGTCTTGAAGTCCATTCAACTACCTTGTGGTCAAGGAAAGGCTCCCTTCCTTCAAGGGCTACCCCCATGGTAGCTCTATCCACCTTTACAAGTATATCGTCTGGCAGATAGGTTTTCAAATCAAGAAGCATCATAGAGCTTAAAGGGTCAAGGGAATTCACAGAAAGCCACTGGGTTAGCTTCTTGCCAGAGCCAAAGCCAAGCTCTTTTAAGTCATCTTCCAGAAAATACTTCACTGCAAGGTCATACTGGTCAAGAAGGCTCTCTGCCTTAAGAACCTGTCTGAGTTTTATATACTTATCCCTAAAGTTTGTATATTTGGGAAGAATAAACTTAAAGCTTTCATAAAGCTTTAAGGCAGTTTCCGGAGATAGCAAATCAAGTAAAGAGGTCCATAAGCTTTTCAATGGTAGTTTTTTTAACTTCTGTATCTTTTCTGCTATAAGCCAGTATCTTATATATCCGCAAAACTGTTCATCTCCTCCATCAGCAGAGAGAGAAACCTTTACTTTTTCCTTTGCAAGCTTTGAGACCAAAAAGGTGGGTATGGCAGAAGAGTCTCCAAAGGGCTCATCGTAAAGCTCTGGAAGTCTGGGTATTATTTCAAAGGCTTCTTTTGGCGTGCAGTAAAGCTCTGTGTGCTCTGTGCCAAGGTATTGGGCAACCTTTTTAGCAAAAGGAGCTTCGTTGTAAGTCTCTTCGTAAAAACCAATGGTAAAGGTTTTAAGTTTTATCCCCTCTTTGGAGAGAAGAGCGCAAACAGTGGAAGAGTCTATACCTCCGCTTAAAAACATCCCAACGGGCACATCAGAAACAAGCCTTAGCTTAAAGCTTTCAGTAAGAAGGCCTTCAAGCTCCTCTGCAAGCTCTTCTTCTGGCCTTTTTAACCACCTTTCCCTTTCTTCAAAACCTTTTAAAAAGTGTTCTTCTGCGCTCCAGTAAGGAAATTCCTTTATTTCTCCCTTTGAGTTTATTACAAGGAAATGCCCCTGCTTTAGCTTGTAGGTGTTTTCAAATATGCTGTACGGTGCTGGTATGTAGATGTATTGTAGATATAAGGAAAGGGCGGTTAAGTTTAGTCTTTTTTCAAACTTTGGGTGTTTGTGAAAAGCTTTTAGCTCTGAGGCAAACATAAAAAGCCCGTCTTTGTGGTACCAGTAAAGAGGCTTTACTCCAATTCTATCTCTGCAAAGGATCAACTCCTTCTTTTCCCTGTCCCATATTGCAAAGGCAAACATGCCCCTGAATTTATGAACTGCGGAAAATCCCCACCTGTGAAAGGCTTTAAGAATTACTTCTGTGTCTGAATTGGACTTAAAGCCATATCCTTCCCTTTCAAGTTCCTTCCTTATTTCTCTGAAGTTATAGACCTCTCCGTTATAGGTAATAACAAGGTTTTCAAACTCCATGGGTTGGTGGCCCATGGGTGAAAGGTCAAGGATTGAGAGCCTTCTGTGTCCAAGGGCAAGCCCTAAGGAATCTTCTATGTAATTTCCCGCATCATCAGGCCCTCCGTGAGATAGGATATCCCTCATAGCGGTTATTGTGTTCTCAAGGTCATAATCTCTTTTGAAGTTTAAGTCCCAAAATCCTACTATCCGGCACATGACGGCTAAAATTCTAAGTTTTTAAAGAAAAAAGGTTGATAAGTTCCCAAGATTTTATCGTATTTTTTTCTTTTTATACTCAAAGCAAGTTTTAGTATAAATGAAGATTTTAACTTTAGGGCTAAAAAAGTTATTGTTCTCTTTAACCTAAATACAATATGTTCTTGCATCAAATTTGACAAATTCATATTTTTAATCTCTTCATAAACAAACTTAGCTTCATTGAAATCACAGTTCATGATAAGATTTTTCAACAATTCAAGTTTTGTGTGATATCCTAAATATGATCTTAAGTTGTTCTTTATTTTTTCTGGAATCCTGTTTTCGTTTTCTTGCCAGAATTTTTCGATAAACTTTATAACAGCTTTGCTAATTTCTATATTATAATTCATCGTAATAGATTTATCATGCCTTCGCCAAAAGTATAGAATTTTATCTAAGAAAAGAAACTTTCCCTCCAATGTAAGATAACACCAGGTTGGAAAATCCACCAACCTAATTTCCTTAGGATATTGAATAAAGCCACCTATTTTTTGAAGTTTCTTCTCATTTATAAGAACACTTCCAGGATAAATAAAGTTTAATCCTAACAAAAAATAATTCAGAGCTGCTCCAATTGGATCATTATTAATTATCCTTTTATCAAAATGCATATATTCAACTATATCTATAATGTTGCTATCCATCCATATTCTACCAGCTTTTCCGTGTAATAGAGATATATACTTTCTTTGGTTCTCGTCTATACTATTTAAAGCCATTATTCTATATTCCAATGACTTCTTTGTTAAAACATCATCACCCTCAAGATATCCTATCCACTCTCCTTTACACTCTTTAAGAGCGGTATTATAATTCTCATCAAGGTACAGAGGACCTTTATTCTTTTCATTTCTTATAAACTTTATCTTTTTGTTTTTTTTAGCATACCTCTCAACAATATAGGGAGTTTTATCCGTAGATGCATCATCAAGAATTATCATTTCCCAGTTCTCATAAGTTTGACATAAAACAGATTCTATGCATTCAGCAATATAATTCTCATGATTATAAGTTAATGTAATAATAGAGACTAAAGGCTCATACTTAAACTTCATGATAATATCTTCCTTTCACAAAAGCTTATAAACTCTCTAAGAGCCTTTCCCCAATCACCCTCAATACACTCTCCAAACACTCTATCGTATCCGCCCAGCCGTTGTAGTTTAGGATGATTATGTAGATTTTAGGATAGTTATTCATTTTCCACCCTTACAAATATCTTTTTTAAATCCTCTACGAACTTTTTAGGTTCTTCTTTTATTACTTGTCTATAATACTCAAAATCTTTATATCTTTCTTCAAAATTTTCAAAACAATCTTTTATTATTATTTTTATTTACAATTTTAGTTATATTTTTAGGAATTCTTTTCGGTATTTTCATTTATAGCTACTATTAAATATTGTACCACTACAAATTCTTCAAGCAATCCCATAAACACTTTGTTAACGAGATTTCTCTTTAAGGGTAATTTATAAGTCACACGTTCAATTTTAAAACCGGTTTCATTAAATAAATTTATAATATTTTTTTTACAAAAAAATCTTAAATGTGTTTTGTCAAGAATTCCTCTTTCTACATATCGAAAATCCCCTTTAAGAAAAATAGTAAACATCGTTCTAATTTCTCTAATGTTAGGAATACTACTGATAATATAACCTCCGGACTTTAGATATTTTTTAAGTTTTTTAAGAGTACTCCAAGGGTCAATAAGATGCTCTAAAACATCGGCACATATAATTATATCAAAAAAATTAGTGGGGAATGGTAGGTTTTCTGGTTCCTCTATATCACAACATATAAAATCATCTAAGTTCTGTTTCTGACCCATATCGACTATATCTATACCTACCACATAATCTGCCTTTTTTAGTTTTTTAAGTTCTACTAATGTGGCTCCATAACCACAACCTATTTCCAAAATCTTATTATTTGGATTTCTAGGGATTAACTCTATAATATCGTAACGGATATTCGTGTAATAGTCCTTCTGCTTTTCAGTATAAAGATTAATCTTTTTCCTGTCCATATTTCCCTCCTTTTAACAAACTTATCAAATACTTAAGACATATATTGTCCAATGCATACCAATATAACATCAGTGTAACAAATGTCTCAGTAACAATTACAGATATACAAGAGCCTATATATGAAAAATAGGGAACTAACATAAAATTTAACAATAAGTCTAAAAACCCTCCAAGAATTACCGCTCTTGTAAACAAGAAATCTTTCCTTTTTCCCAACAATATATGAACTGCAGGGACATTTACTCCAATAACAAGAGGTACAAGTGCAAGCAACTTGATACTTAGTGATGTTTGATATAAACTTTGCCCAGCTAAGATTTTCGTTATAAAATCAGAAAAAAATATCAACATAAAACCTATTATAGACGTATATAGAGCTATTATTATTCCAATCTTTCTCAAAAAACTATTAGCAGTTCCTCTCGGGATCTGCCTCGCAGTATAAGGATAAATAGATTGTGAGATAATACTATTTAAAGAATTAATCGTATCCATCAATCTTTTAGCAATTGAGAAATATCCTACAGTAGTATTATCTGAAAATATACCGAGAACCAACACACTATTCATTTTATACATGTTAATACCTATTGTAGAAACAAATATATGCCACCCCTCTTTTAGCTGATATTTTAGCTTTTCAAGTCCTGTAAAATAAAACTTTATATTGAAATCCTTGAATATAATCCACAAAGCCAAAACACCAGCAACTATAAACCCAAGAGAGTTTATAAGAGGAACATAAATATAATCAGAAGCTTGACGAACAAAAGCAAAAATCGCAAGTGTAAATATCAGCTTTGCAAGAATATTTAAAAATGTTATATATTTCATTCTCTCCATTCCTTGAAAGAACCAAACAGGAAACAAAGTTTGCCCCACTACCATACCAAAAGTCAAATAATAAATGAGCCAATCTCTTTTAAACTTTTCAAAACTAAAAACAATAGCAGACATTATAATAAAAGACAGTAGTAAAAGACCAAATTTTATCAACATTACCGAGCTAAAAATTTCTGATACTTTATCTTTGTTTTCTCTATGTATAGCAATTTCCCTTGTAGCAGAAAGATTAAAGCCGTAATCAGTCAAGATATTAAAATACATTATAAAAGCCTGAGCAAAGGCAATAAGCCCAAATTTTTCAGGTCCTAAAACTCTTACTAAATAAGGCAAGGTAATCAAGGGGAAAATATAATTTGCAGCCTGAAGTGTACTTAAAGAAAGGAAATTAGAAAAAAGTCTTTTTTTATCATCTGATATAACTTTTATAAAATTTATATGTGTCTTTGAAAAATCAAATCCCCTCATTTCCCTAAATTTCATAATAGATTGATTTCTAACTCCTCTTTCCACTTCCTTATCTCAATTCCCAAATCTTTACAGATTTTTTCACAACTCATCACCGACCACCTTGGTCTTTTTGCAGGAAGATTAAAGTCTGCCTGATAGGCAGGAAGTATTAGCTTTTTAATACCCTTTATTCTGAAATATTCCTTTGCCCATTCATAGCGAGAAGCATAGCCAGAATTGACAAGATGGTATAATCCTGTAAGTCCCTCTTCAATTGCCTTCATTGTTACCTCAACTATCGTCCTTGTTGAAGTTGGCACAGAAAACTCATCTACCGCAATCTTTAAATATTCCCTTTCCTTTGCCCACTCTTCAAGCTTATAAAGAAAATTCTGTTTTCCCTCACCATAGACCCAACTTGTTCTGAAAATAAGATAATTTTCAAGAATTCTCTGAAGGAAAAATTCTCCAAAAAGTTTACTTCTACCATATTCATTTATTGGATTAGGTTTGTCATCTTCAGTATAAAAACCCTCTTTTGTTCCATCAAATACATAATCAGTAGAAAAATGAATTAAAAAAGCATTAATTTCTTTGCATGCAAAAGCTAAGTTAGCAACACCAAAGGTATTTACCGCAATTGCATCTTCACGAAAAGACTCTGCCTTATCAACAAGATTATAGGCTGCGCAGTTAATTACTATATTAGGTCTTAGCTCCTTGAGGATTTTAAAGACCTTGTTTGTATCTCTTATGTCAAGCTCTTCTTTTGAAAATGCTATAAAATCTATAGATTTGTCTGTAAGGTGTTTTATAAATTCCTTTGCAAGTTGACCTTTTGAACCTGTTATCAAAACTTTCATGTCTTTTCACCTCTCATATCATAACACCTTCTTGAATCAGCTTCTTATACCATTCAACCGTTATGGTTTTTGGGTCTTCTGGATCAAGCTTTCCTTCCTTTAAGGCATTCCATATTTCTACGGCTCCAAGCTCGGCATTATAATCGGGTGTGAAGCCTAACTTATTTTTTATTTTTTGAAAACTTACTCTATAGCTCCTGTGATCAGGAAGACCATACCATTCATACTCAAAGGGTATGCCTATTGCCTCTGCCACCCTTTTTGCAAGGTTAAAAATCTGGTAATTCTGCTCGTCAGAACCTACATTAAATATCTCTCTGTTTACAAGCTCTGAAGAAGCATTAAGGGTAAGGAAGATAGCCTTACATACATCCTTTGCATGAACAAAGGGTCTCCATTGAGTGCCATCTCTGAGTATGGGAATTTTTCCATTTTTAAAAAAGCCTCTTACCATGCCGTTAATGGCTAGGTCAAACCTCATTCTGGGTGAATAGCCATATACAGTGGCAAATCTTAGTATAACCACTGTAAAGCTATCATCTGCCAGAGGTAAAATCTCTTCTTCAGCTTTAAGGTTTGCCTTTGCGTAGGTTGTCAAAGGGTTTAAAGGTGAGTTTTCATCCACTATACTGTCCTGAAAACCATAAACACTGCAAGAGGAAGGGAAAATGTAGCGTTTTACTCCCATAAGTTTTGATATAACTGCTACTCTAAACCTGCCAAGATAATTAATGGACCATGTTTTTACAGGGTCAAGCTCTCCGGTTGGGTCGTTAGAAAGTGCTGCAAGGTCTATAACCGCATCTACATCTTCCAGAAGTTTTCTATCAAAAAACCTTATATCATCTTCAACTATAATAAGCTTATCGTTATCTTGAGGTAGTTTATCCTTTCCAAAGAAAAATCTATCAAGCGCTATAACATTGTAACCTTTTTCAAGCAAGTAAGGAACCAATACGGACCCTATGTATCCTCCTGCACCGGTTACTAAAATTCTTTCAATCATTGCCTTTTTCCTCCTTGTATATGAAGTTTATTTCACCTATTATATCCCTCAAAAAGGGAGCGTTTTTGTCCTTTTCTGACAAAATGGGTTCTCTGATGGGCCAATCTATTCCTATATCTGGGTCGTTCCATCTTATAGACCTATCATGTTCTGGAGAATAATACTCATCCACCTTGTAAAGGATTTCTGTATTTGGTACTAAAGTGAGTATAGCATGCCCAAATCCCTTTGGGACAACTATTTGCCTTTTGTTATATTCGCTCAGGATAACACCTATCCACTTAAGAAAGGTGGGACTTCCCTTCCTTAAATCTACTACTACATCATATATAGCTCCTTTTAGGCACCTTACCACTTTGGTCTGAGCTTTTGGTTCAAGCTGGAAATGGATGCCTCGTAAAACGCTCGGTTGAATACTAAGAGAATGATTGTCTTGCACAAAATTAAAGTATAATCCCAATTCTTCAAAATCTCTTTTGTTGTAGCTTTCCATGAAAAAGCCTCTGTGGTCTTCAAAAACGGTAGGCTCAAGAATGTAAACTCCGGGTAAAAGGGTTTCAAGCTTTCTGAATTTTCCCATTTTGACAACCTCCCAAAATGTAATTTTCTACAATATACCTTGTAAATGGAAAGCTTGCAGTAAAGGCGGGAGATATGGCATTTAATACATGAATGCTGCTTTTATCATATTCTATAACAAAATCATGAACAAGTTCTAAAGAATTTATATCAATAAGTTGAGCCCTTATTCCAGGTCTGCTCCAAGTATAATGTCCATTTTTCGGAAAATATCTTACAAGTTTTGATGCTTCTATGAGCATATAACCTTTTATATACTTCTTTATCTCTTGAAAAGCAACATCTCTAAATTTTGAATTCTTGAAAAAAAGGAGACTTTCCCACTTTAAAATCTCTAAAAATTCTAAAAGATTGAACTTTTTAAAGCCATCGTAGTTTTCTCTCCAGAAGCATGGAGTTGCAGTGGGTCCTACTTTAATTTTTCCATCAACTTTAATCGTGAAATGCACACCTAAAAAAGGATTTTTTAAGTTGGGCACAGGGTATATATTTCTTTTAATAAATGTTTCTGCACCTTTATACTCAAGGTAAAGACCTTTAAAGGGCACAAGAATATAGTTTCTTGAATGTCCAAACTCTTTTGCTATTTTATCCGCATATAGACCCGCACAGTTTATTATTTTTTCAGCTTCAAAGATAATGTCTTTTGCCATTAAAGAATTCTCATCAAGCCTTTTTTGAAACGGAGTGTTAAAAAGTATTCTAACTTCCATCTCTTCAAGGTCAGTCTTCAAAGAACTTAGTACCTCTAAAGGGTCAACGGTAGAAGTTTTTGGGCTCCATAGTGCAAACTTGTAAGTTTTAGCATTAGGTTCTAATTCTTTTAATTCCTTTTCATCAATAACATAAAGTTCTACCCCGTTTACATCTCCTCTTCTTTTTAATTCAAATAGTGTTTCCAGATCTTCCTCACACTTTGCAACCACTACCTTGCCACATTTATTAATTTTTAATCCCTTTTCTTCACAATATTTTGTTAACTCTTCATTTCCCTGTCTTGTAAACTTTGCTTTTAGAGAATCTGGATAATAATAAAATCCAGCATGTAGGACTCCACTATTTCTCCCACTTGCATGTTTCCCAAGATTTTCCTCTTTTTCAATTATTAAAATGCTTTGATTAGGAAATCTTTTTCTTAAGTTATAAGCCAAGCTTAAACCTATTATACCCGCTCCAATGATAAGAAAATCAGTTTTAATTATACCCATATTCCTCTTCAACCTTAAACTCAAAATTCATAAAATCTCCCCTTTTGCAACTTTTTCCAGATATTTTTAGTTTAACATTTAACTTACTTATATACTTCTCCCCTAAAATCAACCCTTTCAATAAAAAGGATTCTTTCTTCTACATCCAACTTTAAAATTATTCTGCTTCTGCCTTTTCTCAGTCTATAATATCCTTCCTACTTGTCATAGAGCTTTTTAACATCAATATTAACCTTTTCACCCTTTAATTTTGTCGAAAAATTTTTAACTTCTTCTTTAATTTTATTCCAAACATTATTTTTTTCTATAAATTTTAAAGCCTCTTTTGAATATACTATTTTCCACTTCATACTTCAATTTCTTCTATAAATTCTATCTCTCTATCTTTTACTGGTTCGCCATAAAGTTCTTCTATATCCTGCATTTCTTCTTTAGATACAAGAGGTAAATTTTGTAAGTATAGCTTCAACATTTCTTCTTGTAAAGCTTCTTTCACAGCCTTTTTTATTAGCTGATAAAATTTTTCTGAATCTAACATTAATTGCATTTCTAACACCCCCCTATTTTAAAAATTAAATTTGTCATAAAATCTCTCCCATGGCAAGCTTTTCCAAATATTTTCCGTATTCAGTTTTCTTCAAGGGCTTTGCAAGTTCAAGAAGTTCTTCCTTTGTTATCCAGCCATTTCTGTAAGCTATCTCCTCAATGCAACCTATCATAAGCCCTGTCTTTTTTTCTATGGTTGCAACAAACTCTCCTGCTTCAAGGAAACTATCATGAGTCCCCGCATCAAACCAAGCAAATCCTCTTCCAAGAAGCTTTACCTTTAACTCTCCCCTCTTTAAATACTCATTATTTATAGAAGTAATCTCAAGCTCTCCTCTTCCTGAAGGCTTAATACTTTTTGCAATCTCAACAGCCTTTTTATCATAAAAATACATTCCAACCACAGCATAATTGGACTTTGGCCTTTTAGGTTTCTCTTCTATAGAGAGAACTCTACCTTCTTTATCAAATTCAACAATTCCGAATCTTTCAGGGTCAGAAACATAATATCCAAAAACAAAGGCGCCTCCTTTTTCCTCAACCTCTTTTTTTGCCGATTCCATAACCTTTGGAAGGTCATGCCCAAAGAAGATATTGTCTCCAAGAAGATAGAGCACACAATCGTTTTTTATGTAAGGTTCAGCGAGGATTAAGCCTTCTGCAATACCTTTTGGTTTTTCCTGAATAACCCAGTCTATTTTCATACCAAGTTTTTCTCCGTGATTGAAAATTTTCTTATATAACGGTTCATCTTCTGGATTAATTACAAATATAACTTCTCTGATTTTTATAAGCATGGCAAGGGAAAGAGGATAATAAATCATAGGCTTGTTGTAAAGAGGAAGAAGATGCTTATTGATAACCTGTGTAACTGGATATAGTCTCGTTCCAGAGCCACCTACAAGAATTACTGCTTTCATTTTATGAGTATTTTTATATTTTTAATATTTCCCAACATAGTTAATCAATTTCTCAGTAACAAAAGTTGTATTCTCTCAGGATTTTTCTATTTTCGCTCAATATTTTTTCTTTGTCAACTAATTCTATCATCCGTCGCCTTCCCCTTTTTTGTAATTCAACACATACCTTTTCATTCTGCAACTGCCCATACTTTGTCATTCAAAGCCTTTTTCCTTTGTCATTCCGAGCTTGCCCATACTCTGTCATTCCGAGGAGCGTTAGCGACGAGGAATCTCCTCCTTATAATAGAGATTGCCACGCCTTCGGCTCGCAATGACAGAAAAGAGGTGTCATTCCATGTCTTTTCCTTTGTCATTCCGAGCGTTAGCGAGGAATCCCCCTCTTTCTCACTATTTCAGAGATTCCTCGGGTGGAATGCCACCCTCGGAATGACAGAATAATATAATACCACCTTCTGAATGACCTTTCAACTTGTCATCCCGAGCTTCTTTGTCATTCCGAGGAGCGTTAGCGACGAGGAATCTCCTCCTTATAATAGAGATTGCCACGCCTTCGGCTCGCAATGACAGAAAAGAGGTGTCATTCCATGTCTTTTCCTTTGTCATTCCGAGCGTTAGCGAGGAATCCCCCTCTTTCTCACTATTTCAGAGATTCCTCGGGTGGAATGCCACCCTCGGAATGACAGAATAATATAATACCACCTTCTGAATGACCTTTCAACTTGTCATCCCGAGCTTCTTTGTCATTCCGAGGAGCGTTAGCGACGAGGAATCTCCTCCTTATAATAGAGATTGCCACGCCTTCGGCTCGCAATGACAGAAAAGAGGTGTCATTCCATGTCTTTTCCTTTGTCATTCCGAGCGTTAAGCGAGGGATCCCCCTCTTTCTCACTATTTCAGAGATTCCTCGGGTGGAATGCCACCCTCGGAATGACAATGAAAATGGCATTAAGCCCCTCGCAATGATAAAAAAAGAAGTTCTGGATGACAGAAAGAGATGCTCGCAATGACAGAGTAAAAATTGCCATTCCGAGCCTTTTCTTGTCATTCCGCCTTTTTTTGTCATTTCGATATTTCAGTTTGTCATTCCGAGCGAAGCGAGGAATCTCCTCCGCTTTAAATGATCGGTGAAAGCGAAATAGTTCACTATCTTAGCTTCTTTTCCCATTCATAGGCGGTTTTTATAATGTAGTGAAGGTCATCGTATCGGGGAGTCCATCCAAGTGTGCTTTTCAGTTTTTTGCTTTCTGCTACAAGTTCTGGTGGGTCTCCATCCCTGCGTCCTGTTTCTATTACTTTAAAATCAACGCCTGTTACTTTTTTTGTTGCCTCAACAACCTCTTTAACAGAGTATCCATGTCCGTATCCGCAATTGAATATTTCGCTTTTACCACCCTGAAGTAAATAATCAAGCACAATTATGTGGGCATCTGCAAGGTCATCTACATGGATGTAGTCTCTTATACATGTGCCATCCTTTGTGGGATAGTCAGTTCCATATATTTCAAGATAGGGTCTTTTGCCAAGTGCTGTTTTTACTGCAACTGTTATGAGATGTGTAGCATCTTTTCTTCTCTGTCCCAATCTGCCAGAGCCATCAGCGCCCGCTACATTAAAGTAACGGAGAGATATATATCTGAAATCATTTGCCTGAGCCACTTCATGTAGCATCCTTTCCACCATCGCCTTTGAGTGTCCATAGGGATTTATAGGATTAAGCGGTGCATTCTCATTTACAGGGCATTTTTCAGGTATGCCATATACTGCTGCTGAGGATGAAAATATAAAGTTTTTCACACCATACTCAAGGCATGTCTCCACGAGATTAAGGGTATTGCAGAAGTTGTTTCTGTAGTATTTCACCGGTTCTTTTACTGATTCTGGTACCACTATGGAGGCTGCAAAATGCATTACTGCATTGGGTTTGTATTCTTTGATTGTCTGCTTAAGAGTTTCTCTATCTGATAAATCTGCAACCACAAGCTCTCCATAAAGCACTGCTTCAGGATGTCCATAGGAGAGGTTGTCGTAGGTGAGGACACTGTATCCCCTTTCGCCAAGCATTTTAACTACATGGCTTCCAATGTAACCTGCTCCGCCTGTGACAAGGACTTTAATTTTAGAGTTCATCTTTATCTCCTATGCAGTTTATCTAAAATTTTTATTGTCCCGTGCCAATTTTCCTCTCATTTCAAGTCCTTCAGCTATGCTCAGGTAACTCCGTGATAAATCTCCTCCGCTTTTTCTTTACTGAAAGACTTAGAAATTACTCGAGACTTAGAGATTCCTCGGGTGGAATGCCACCCTCGGAATGACAAAGTAAAGTTGGAATGCCACCCTCGGAATGACAGAATAATATAATACCACCTTCTGAATGACCTTTCAACTTGTCATCCCGAGCGTTTTTCCTTTGTCATCCCGAGGAGCGTTAGCGACGAGGAATCTCCTCCTTATAATAGAGATTGCCACGCCTTCGGCTCGCAATGACAGACTCGGATAGCAGAAGGGATTGCCACGCCTTCGGCTCGCAATGACAGAAAGAGAGGCTCGGGATGACAAAATAAGACGATAATCATAAGACGATGATACAATAAAATGATATATCATTTTCATTGAAAAACTTATGCTCTTACCACATTCGGATAAGCTCTTGACTTAATAAGATTTCGGGTATCTATGATTAGCTTTGAATTCTTCACAATAAAATCAGGGTCATAAGCACTGTGGTCAGTAATGATTACAACACAATCATATACGGATAGATTATCCTGCTTAAGATCAATGGATTTCTTACTGAATTTATACCTTCTTGTTTCAAGAAGTTCAGGTATGTAAGGGTCATTGTAGTCCACTGAAGCTCCTTTTTTCTCAAGAAGCTCCATTAGCTTTAGTGCTGGAGACTCTCTGGTGTCATCAACATCTTTCTTGTATGCTACTCCCAGTATGAGAATTTTTGCTCCTTTTATTGAAATCCCCCTATCGTTTAATGCCTGAATTATCTTTTCTAAAACATAGTATGTTATGTAGGTGTTAATCTCACCTGCAAGCTCAATAAACCGTGTATGAAAGTCATATTCACGGGCTTTCCATGTGAGATAAAAAGGATCAATAGGAATGCAATGCCCACCAAGTCCTGGTCCTGGATAAAATGGCTGAAATCCAAAAGGTTTTGTCTTAGCAGCCTCAATAACTTCCCAGATATCTATTCCCATACGGTCAAAGAGGATTTTTAATTCATTTACAAGAGCTATGTTTACAGCACGGTATATGTTTTCAAGGAGTTTCGTTGCCTCAGCAACCTTTGTGCTTGATACAGGAACTGTTTTAACAACTATCTGCTCATAAAGGGTTTTTGCCACCTCAAGACATTGAGGAGTAAAGCCTCCTACAACTTTTGGTAGTTTTGATGTGCTAAATTCTTTATTGCCAGGGTCTTCTCTTTCTGGTGAATAGGCAAGATAAAAATCAACACCAGCTTTAAGCCCTGAGGTTTCAAGAATTTTTCTCAGGTCTTCATCTGTTGTTCCAGGATATGTGGTTGACTCAAGAACAATAAGCTGTCCTCTTTTCATATATCTGGCAATGGTCTGTCCTGTATTGAAGACATAGGTTAAATCTGGTTCTCTATACTTATTCAATGGTGTGGGAACGCATATTATTATGCTGTCTGTTTCTGAAAGCTTTGAAAAATCAGTTGTAGGATGAAACCCTGGAAGAATTTCTGAGATGGTAGAGCTGTCAATGTGCTTTATATAACTTTTTCCCTGAGAAAGAAGATTTACTTTCTTTTCATCAATATCAAAGCCATAAACCTGAAAACCTGCTCTGCAGAACTCTATCACAAGTGGTAAACCCACATAGCCAAGTCCAATTATGCCTAATTTAGCCTGTTTTGTCTTTATTTTATTGATAAGTTCCATAGGCAGTCTCTGATAAATCTCTTTACCAATTCTTTTATATGTTGTTTGATATTGTCTTCAAGAAGTTCAATCAATCCCTGTTTTTCCAATTCATTTATCTATGCAGCAGTCAATACTTTATCTTCCAGTCTTTGAATTCTTAATCTCATATCATCAATAGCTTCTTTCTGAGATAAAGCTTTATTGAGGTCTCCTCTGATTTTAGATACTTCTAAAAATACTTCGTCAATTCTGGCATTAGTCTCGTCAATACGTTTGTTGGTCTCATCAATTCTTTGTGTGTTCATCATGATCTCTGTTTTTAGTTCTACCCTGAGTTCATCTATGCGTTTGTTGGTCTCATCTATGCGCTTATTCGTTTCATCAATCCTTTTGTTCATCTCGTCAATACGTTTGTTGGTCTCATCAATTCTTTGTGTGTTCATCATGATCTCTGTTTTTAGTTCTACCCTGAGTTCATCTATGCGTTTGTTGGTTTCATCTATGCGCTTATTGGTCTCATCAATAGCTCGTCTAATATCTTTAAGCTCACTCTCAATACTTGCCTGCCTTGATTCAATTGAACCCATTCTTGACTCAATTGAGTTCATCCTTGCATTAATTGATTCAATAGCAATTGCAAATCCCTGAAGCTGCCCCGTTACTGTTGCCTTAAAATCCCTTAACTCTTCCTTTATCTCTCCTAAAATCAAATCCTTTATCCTGTCTACTACCTTTTCCCACTCCATAAAATCCTCCAGAGCAGTTTTTTAATATTTTATATTATAAACAATTTTTACGGACTTAACTACACTATGGTATTAATTCAGGCTTTTTTCAATGCTCCGCCTTCTCAGTTACATAAGCACAAAGGCAAATGTAACCGAGCAGGCTAAAACTAAACCAGTTCTACTTCAGAGGCATCTATCCTAACACTTACAGACCTCTGAAGTATATGTATTGAAAGAATCAAATAATGCTGTTTTTCCTTTTTCTTAAGTATGCCAACAACTCCCTGAAGTGCACCACTTTTTATCCTTACTGTCTGCCCTTCTTTGAGGTATGGATATGGATCTATTTCTTTCTTGCTCTCTATTGCCTTTTTAAGGGGGTCTATCTCTTCATCTGGCACAGGTTCTGGCTCACCTGAAGGATTTTTAATAAAATTTACCACTCCAGGAGTTTTAAGAACCCTGAGCATTGATTCATAGCTTTTCTCAATGTATACGAATAGATAACCCGTGAAAAGCGGGAACTTGACAAGCTTTTTCCTGTCCTTCCACTTTCTCAGTCTTTCAACTGCTGGAAGAAATGCTTCTATCCCCGCCTTTTTAAGTCTTTCAAAAACCTTAAACTCATGCCTTGATTTCACATAAATCGCATACCACTGAAACACTAACTCTGCCATAGATAAAAAACTCTTGCATCAATGTTTTTTAACTCCGCAATCTCTTTTTCATCAAAGGTTGCAACAAGCACTGCATCAAAATCTATGTCTTTTATTTCCTCTTTTGTGTAAACAGTGTGGTTAAATATTTTTTTCTTATCTCCATTAAGGCTAACTACTCCAGCAATTTTTATTGGTAGCCCCATTGATGAAATTATGCACAGTTCTGCAAGCTCTCCACTGCCCCAGAGCACAACCCTTTTTATTCCTGATTCAATCATGGCTTTGTATGTCTGGTCTATTTTTTGTTTAATTTCTTTAAAATAGTTAAATGATCTTGCCATGTAGTTACAAGTAAGACGTGCCTTTTCCACAAACCCTTTTGGTGTTAGAATATACTTTATTCTTTTACCATCAAGGTTTTTAATCTTAATGCAACCCTTTTTGTAAAGTCTTTTTATGTATGAGTTTGTAAGTCCAAGAGCTATGCCAAGCTTTGATGCCAGGTCTCTCTGAGTAATTGCGGGATTTTCATGGATATACTCAAGAATCCGCATTGATATTTCTTCTGATGGATTTATTTTGTTCATATTTAGAACAATAACATTAAAGATTATTGAATGTCAAGTTTTTTTGTTAACCCAGATAGAAAATGTTATCGTATATTAGATCATGACTTATAATTTAACATACATGAGGAGAAGGGAGGACAGATTAGCAGGCGAGGAATCCCCTCTTTATAATAGGGATTGCACGCCTTAGGTTCGCAATGACAGATTCGGGTAGCATAAGGTATTGCAACGCCTTCGGCTAGCAATGACAGAAAGAAGGAGACACTGCCTTCGGCTCAGGATGACAAAGTGGGGTGCCATTCCGAGCTTTAGCGAAGGAATATTAAAAACAAATCGCTTTTTAAGTAGTCTTCACAATCCCTTGAAAATCCTATCGGGGCGAGCGGATTTGAACCACCGACCCCCTGCTCCCAAGGCGGGCTGAATAATAAAAAGTGGCTTGTATGCTTGATTTGTCAAAGTGATTTTTTCAACTTTTTATGCCTTTTATGACAATTTTATTACAATAACCCAACACTCTTTAGTATCTCTGCCACTTTTGAGTCAACCTTTGCTATCTCTTTCAAAGCTTTCTCTATCCTGTCTTGTCTTTCCTCCAGTTCTTTGTTTTTTCTCAAAGCTGGTTGGAGTGCTGTTCTACGATCCCAGATAACAAAACCAATTACTCCTATAGTTTGGGCAACTACTACACCAATAAGAACATAGATAAGCTGTTGTAAGCTGTCAATCCTTTGGTTTACTGCTTTAAGCCCTTCTTCAATCTTAACTTCAAGCCTTATAAGCCTGTCTCTGTCATCTTGAGTAAATGGAACTTCCTTTGCAAAAGAGACTACTGCTGTAAGTAAACTCAAAAGAATTGAGGTTACAATTAGTACTTTTTTCATACTTAATTTTATATTACTACAAAGGAAAAATCAATAGATGAGATTTTTTAAAGAGAAGTTAATCCAAGATTTTACCCAAACCCTCATCTGTTAAAATAAAAATAAACAGAGGCTGTTTAATATGAATAAAGGGTTATTTTGTCATTCCGAGGGGCTCAATGCCATTTTCATTGTCATTTCCGAGGGTGGTATCCCACCCGAGGAATCTCTGAGTCTTCCGATGCTGAAAAAAGTGGAGGAGATTCCTCGCCTGCCTCTGGCAGGCTCGGAATGACAGGGAAAAAGACTTGGAATGAAGAGTAGAGGTAATTGAAAATTAAAGAAACTTGCAAATTCTTGATTTTCAAAAACTTGTAAGTTTTTGAACAGTCTCATAAACAAGGAGGGAAAATATGAAAATTAAGCTTTTGCTTTTCTTGGGTTTATGTTTATTCCTGTCTGCGTGTGGTCCTATACAGCATTCTGATTTAAACAAAGCATTACTTCCTGAAGATAGCAACATTGAGTGCCAGGACAGAGAATGCTACATAAAAACATTAGGACTTGATAAAAATCCTGAAAATCCCTTAACAGCTATAGTAGCTCTTCCTTATAATAAGGAAGTAGAGTTAAATGTTTGGGTTTTTACTCCTTTTGTAAAAAGCAAAAAAGGTGATATAGAGCTTTGCATAGCAAAAGCATTAAAACAGGTTATCCCTCAATCAGCAGTGTATTTTGAATATAAACCAGATGCGGTTGTAGTATATGAAATCAATAGAGTATTTATGAGCGGTGATGGAGCTTTAATAAGAAGGTCAACGTTAACTTCGAGGAAGTGTAGTTGGTTTACAGAAATATACGGCAAGCTTACATTTACGAAAAACAATAAGACTATAGAACTTAACGGAGCAGGAGCAAAACCTGGTCTGATGAGATGGGGAGACCCGTATTATACTACGTGGAATGCGTGTCTTGATGTGGCAAACAATATTTCAGACGTGCTTATTAAAGAAGGATACATTAAAGAGTCTGACGTTAAAAAAGCTCAGGTAGAAAAATAAAAGGGAGAGTAAAAACTCTCCCTTTGTTTTATTTCGTAGTAAATGGATATTTATACTTCAGTAGTTCCTGACTTGCATGATGAAACATTTCGTTGAAGATGCTCCAGTATCTTGGGTCACTTGCATGAATTTGAACTATTGCATCGCCTGTTGAGCACTGATCAGCATTGGATATACTACCGCATAAAACTGCTTTTCGCATGTCTATTCTTGATACAAATACTCCTACGCCACCAGGAGTATTTTGCACATTAGGGCTAAGCCACTTGTTAAAAATTTCATCAGCAACTCTTTTGGCATCGCCACTGTATGCCTGAGATGGGTCAAGTTGATATTTGGAATAAACAAACGGAGTAAAGTGTGCGGTAGTAGACGTCGTAGGAGAAAATCCACTTGCCATAAGTCCACCTACTCCGCCAATTGCACCACCTCCTAAAATAATTGCTATTTCTCCTAACCCCGCTAGTGCTCCTAATCCTCCAGTTAGGAGCCCTAATAATGTTCCTCCCAGAAATACCGCCAAACCTGTCCAGCCTTTTTTGGTTTGACTCCATTGATATACCAGTGTTTCGTCTATAGGAAATGTGTGGTTGCCTTTTACTTTTATAAAGTCATACGAAGTGCTTCTTATTGAGTTTCCCGGGTTTAACTGGAATTCACCGTAGCTTTGACTTACTCTGTGTGGAAATACCATGTAGTATTCAGGATACACAAAATACTTTACCGTAGTCGTTACTGCAGGATTACCTACAAGAAGTCTTATCGATGCAGTAGGATTGTATGTTGCACTCTGAGCAATTGTTTTGTCATATCCAGCGTCAAGGTATTCTTTTACTTTTGCATCATATTGCATAAATTGCTTTTCAATTTCATTTAAGATGTCAACTCCAGGACTTTGAACTGTTCCAAGTGGAAATTTACTCGCCTTCTGAGCTTCACAGGTTGCATTTTGGTTTGGATTCCAGTTAAGAAATGCAAAATTGTACAAAGATGGTCCAAGAAAGTGTTTAAAGTCTCTTGGCGTTATTCTTTGTATTTCCCCTCTTATCCACGGTCCAGCTTGCCAAATACGCATGAGAAATATTGTACCTTTTGCTTTCTCCCTTTCGTATTTTGCCAAAATCAATGGAGATGGGTCAGAAGGAAGTTCAATTGTTGTGGATATTTGACTTGCAGGTATTTGAAAATAAACCGCTTCTTCCTTGCCTGCTTGTCGAATAAAACTAAATATATCAATAAATCCAGGTTGTGATAGATCAGTTGCTTGAGGTAAAGTATCAGCATATGCTTTTGTCTCAATCATTGGAGTTACAAGAAGCATAGATACAATGATTGGGAATAATATCAAAAAAAGCTTTTTCACTTTTACCCCTGCTCCTGCACCTTCATAGTGTTGTTGCTGAAGCTGCCAGCATGCCATTGTAAAAAGCATTAATACCGCCAAGACTAAACAGATTACTTTCAGTTTGTTACCTCCTTTCTATTTTTTCTCTCTATAAGATATATGCACTCTCTAAATGCATATATAAGTTAGAGAACAAAAAAAAGAAAGGGGGTGAGAAAGTGAAAAAGTTCGCTTTCGTTGTGTTGCTTATTTTTGTTTTGCCAGTTTTTGCACATGCAGAACAGAAAGACCACAAATGCAAGATAGTTGCTTATGGGAGCTCTACTTTCATGCCACCACAAAGATTTCTGAAGTTGAGTTTACCACAACAGACATTGAGAAAACCATCCAGGACTTTCCGAAATTGATTAAGCAGTATAAGAAAGAACTACTTCAGAATGCGGAAAAAGGATTACTGGCTTTATATGCAGTTACAAATTTTGAAACACTCAATAAAAAGAAAACGGCCGAAAAATATGAGCTGATTTATGAAGATGAAAATGAAAATGCAGAATATCAAATTCACGTTGAAATGGCAGCGTATAATACCATCTCAAAATAGAATTAATCATTAATCAAACATGAGATCGGCAGATGTGTATCTGCCGACCTTCTGACATTCATTTAAACGGCTTTTAAGAGGTTTTTTCTGGGACGATTTATCTATAGATTACCCTAAGAAAACGGCTTATAAACGATTCTACGCCCTTGCCCGCGCTACGGCAGGCGGGTCAGTCTTGCTTATTGCATATTTAGAGACACAAAAAAACGAAAAGAAAGGAGGTAAACATGGTTTACCTAAAAAGATACACTTGTACGGTTTGCCATAAAAGCTTTCTATTTGTTAAGGAGCCTAAATGGAACTTTTAATCCTCATGAGGTCGCTAAACTGCTTAAAGTTAACAGAAGAACCCTTTACTATTGGATTCAGAAAAAGCAAATATCTTTATGTGAAAATTAACAGAAAACTCATCAGATTTAGACCTCAGGACATCCAGGACTTCATCCAAAACCACTTTGTCAAGGCTACTGATGTTGACGAAGTTGTAGATGAGATACTCTCAACAATCAAGTCAGAGGTTTGACAGAAATCACCACCAGAGAGAAGTCAGTGCCTGTTACAAATGAAAGCACTTTGTCCTTTGAGGTTTACTTCAGAGATTACTACCTACCATGGTGCAGAAAGAGACAGGTTTATTATGAGACAATGAAAAAGTATTTTCTTAATGTTGTCCCTGATTGGTTTAAGCAACTTAAATTAAACCAGATAAGCACTAAAGAATCTGAAATGCTTCAAAGTTACTTTATGGAAAAAGACTATACAATAGCAACAGTAAACAGGTACTTTAAGATATTCTTAGCTAGTATGACTAAAGCTTATGAGTGGGACTTAATTTCAGAGCAGAGGCTCAAAGCTATCAGGTAGCTTTCACAATCCCTTGAAAATCCTATCGGGGCGAGTGGATTTGAACCACCGACCCCCTGCTCCCAAGATGGGTGTTCTATCAAAAAAAGGAAGAAAAAACAAAGAGATAGATAAACCACTACTATCCACATGTGGTTAATGCAAAATTTTTTCACACTTACCTCTATTTTATAGGCAAAAGTAATATTTATTAGTGAAAACAGCTTATAAAACAGCGGAACTTAACTATTCTCAACTGCAATCAGTTCGTTTTACCGAAAAACCTCTCCTCGTTCTTGCAGGTGCAGGAAGTGGTAAAACAAGAGTCATCACTCATAAGGTATCTTATTTGATTGAAAACAACTATCCCCCACATAAAATTCTTGCCATCACCTTCACGAAAAGAGCTGCCAATGAGATGAAAGAGAGAGTTTTTAAATATACAGGAGTTGAGTCAAGATGGATTTCCACTTTTCACAGTTTTTGCCTCAAGATAGTAAGAAGTTTTGTAAAGTTTCTCAACAACGGACTTAAACCTGATTTCATTGTTTATGACGAAGATGAGGCATTTAAACTGTTTAAGAAAGTTTGTAAGGACAACTACTTTGACCAGGACCAGGCTCTAAATCTGTTTAAAAGAATTTCATACCTCAAACAACACGGAGAGATAAATGATTCCGTTTTTCAGGATTACAGGGAACTGAAAATTTACAAAACATACGAATCCGCACTCATTCAATGCAATGCCGTTGATTTTGACAACATTCAGCTTTTTGCATATAAATTACTTGCAAATCCTGAAATAAGTAACTACTTTAAATATATGTTTGATTACATTCTTATAGATGAGTTTCAGGATACGTCTCCAATTCAATACTCCATCGTAAAAAGCATAACAAAGAATGGCAACATTACAGCAGTTGGAGACCCACAGCAGAGTATTTACGGTTTCAGAGGAGCGGTTGTTGACAATATTTTGAAGTTTATCAATGAGTTTAATCCAAAGATTATAAAACTTGAGGAAAATTACCGGAGCTGTAAAGTGGTTCTTCACGTTGCAAATACTGTTTCAGAATTGATAGACGAAAAATGGAAGTCACTTGTTGTTAAATTGAAGAACACAAAAACCGATGAGGGTACAGTAAAAATTGCTCTCCATGAGGATGAACACTCTGAGGCATTATGGATTTTAAACAATGTTAAAGCACTGACTGAGAGTTTCTCACTTTCTCAGATTGCCATACTTGTAAGGGCAAGATACATTAAGCCTGCAATCAAAGAAGTTTTTGCCAGAGCAGGTATTTTACTTGACGACGTGGATGATTACGATTTCTTTAAAAGAACTGAAGTCAGGGATGTTCTTTCCTATCTCAAGTTTGCTTATAACCCATCGGATTACGTTTCCTTTGAGAGAGCCATCACAACGCCACCAAGAAGGATAGGAGAAAAAACTTTAAAGCAAATAGCAGAGTTAAACGAAACAGACTACCTTAAAGCAACAAAGGTTTATGCAAACACAGCTAAAGGGAACAAAAGGGATGCTCTCTTAAGTTTTGTAAGGTTTATAGAGTATCTTCAGGGATTCTTAAATGATCCTGCTCAGGCTTTAAATATAGTTGTTAAAACAACCAGCTATGTTGATTACCTTAAAGAAAAATTCAAAGACGATTGTGAGGACAGGTTTGCTTCCATAAAAGAACTTTTTGTCTTGTTAAAGAGATATAAAAGTCTTAAGGATTTCATTGATGATACTCTTCTTTACAATGGAAACAGAAGCGAACGACAGGCAGTCAAGCTGATGACTGTTCACACAGCAAAGGGACTTGAGTTTGACGCCGTGTTCTTACCCTCGCTGGAAAGAGGTATTTTCCCTGATGTCAGATGTGAGTTTGATGAGGAAGTCAGATGCTTTTACGTTGCAGTAACAAGGGCAAAAAAGTATCTGTTCCTCAGTGCCTGTAAAACAAGGGAAAGATTTGGCAGCAGACAGGGGTCAGCTCCGGGGAAATTTTTTGATTATATAAAAAATGCATATATATAAAATAGAAGAATTCAAAAAAAAAGGAGAGAAATATGGAATTTGAAAGGCTTGCTTGTATTATCAAATTTGCTCGGCTAAAAAGAGGGTTAACTCAAGAACAAGTGGCTAAAAAAGTTGGTATAACAACTTCATACGTTACGTCTCTTGAAAATAGCATAAGAACGTCAAAAAATACTGCAAAAGTAATTTTGCATTCATTAGGGGTTCATCTTGCTGTTATAGATGACTAACTTTTATATCCATCCTCTCCTCCTTTGTTGCTTAGAAATGATAATCAAAAATTTTATAAATGTAAACTTCTTCCTTAAAATTATTTTCAAAATAGGAAGGATACTTTTTTACGATTTCAGGAATTATGAACATTGGTTCTATTCCCCAGTCAGGAATGTATGCGTAAAACCCTTTCTCAAGATAAGCTTTACGGGCTATCTCAAATAAACTTGGATGTTCCTTCTCAAGTTCCTTACAAATGGCTTCAAATCTTCTTCCCCTTTCTTTTTTAAGAGCAGCAAGTAGATGCCTTACCTTTATTCTGGCTATTTTTATTTTTTCACCATCTACTTCATATGTTTCAATTTTTATGTCATCTTCCGGTATTTCATACACTTCTGCAAGCCATCTTATATCACCTTCAAATTCATCCGTTACCACTGCATAATCAACTCCTCTAATTTCTTCAACTATGTCTTCCTCTGAAATTGAATCATAAATATCCCTTATTTCATCAAGATTTTTTGCAAAACAAAATACTCTGCTATGCATATTTCCTCCTTTTTTGTTTTTTTATATAACAATAAAAAAAGCCAAAGATAATTAAAATTTTGGCTTATTTTTTTGGTTATAAATTTTTTGGTACCTTAAGCAATCTCAACAGAGTAAAGAAAGAGTCTTCTTCTACATATTCTCTAATAATATATGAAATTCTTTCATCCATGCTGTACCCCCATAAAAAATCATTAAATTCTTGACAACATAGAGAGGGGATAAACCCCTCTCTTATTGTTTTGTTATTTCATATCCTTCTTCAACCAGCAGCTCACACATACAATCACCACAAAGGGGTGAACCACCGAAGGCTAAAATTGCTTTTATTCCCTGTATCGCTTCTTCTCTGGAATCTGCAAGCCAGTAGAAAACTGAAGTCTCCCAGTTACAATAACCACATTTACGATCAAAACCTTCGTCTAATTCTATAATGTCATCTACATGGAAACCAAAAAGTTGCATGCTCTCCTCCTTTTAAATTTGTTGTGTCAACATCAGTTTTGTTTACATTGATATATTTGTTGTAAATTTCTTCAACAACATTTTCTACTTCCTGCGGGGTAAATAAAACAATCAGAGGACTTTCTTTTATTATTTCTTTTATTGTCTCTTTGGTAAGCATATTAACCTCCTTGCTTAAAACTTTTCTCCTAATACTTCCAATAAATGTGGGTTCTCTTGTAAAAGTTTAAAATCATCTACAGAATTGAGAGAAACTATTACCCCATACCAATTACGTTTTAAATCTCTTATTAGTGCTCTCTGAAAAGGTTTAGGACTTTCGTTGAATGGAATGGTTTTTTTGTCAGAAAAATATTCTTTATAACAACTTTCACAAACATATTTCTCTAAATAAATGTTACCACCTCGTTCAACCCAAAATACCGCATAAATTTTTTCTGCTTCGTAAGAGTCTGTATAAAGATAATTGTTGCACATGTCGCAAATTATTTGTCTGTTTATAGAAAATTTTTTTGTTTCTATTTCAATAATTTTTTGCATACAAAAACCTCCTTTTAAGTTTTTTTTGATTTTTATATTTAATAAATTGTCTTTATACTACACATTCCAGTTCTTCAACTTTTTCTTTATCTTTTTCTTCGGGTTGTCCTTTAAGTGTGCTTTTGTTGACTTGATTCCTCTGATACAATATTTTTCTATAATTATGCCACCATTTTTTTCTTTCTTCCTTTAATTTCATTTCTAAATCTTTTAGTTCTTCATTTGTTATTTCTATGCCATTTGCCTCCAAAAAACTAATTAGAGCCTCAGTTTTTATATACAAAATTTTCCCTTTGTTTTGTTTATTCAGCAAAAACAAGTATGTCATACTATCATCTAAAAGTATTTTCTTAGCGTCTCTCTTTAATATCCTAATGTACCCCATGCTCCCTCCTTTTTACTTTCTTCTACTCGTGCATCCTGTTTCATCAATGTCTTCAGTCTTGCCACTTTGTCAACAAGTCTTACTATGAACGCTATTTCTCCAAATTCTTCCCTGAGTTCAAAATAACTGTTACCATAATCAGCGTTCTTCTTCAGCAACAGCGTTTGAACTTCAGACGCTATTGCACTTAAAATTTCTCTCTTAAGCATATTGACCTCCTTGAATAGATTTTGATGGATTGGTTTTATTCGGTAAGCCTACTTTGATGTATCTGCTTTTGTATTACTCCCATTAAGTCTGTACCTTACCCTTGCTTTCACTTTCCTCGCCAGTGCTATCATAAACGGTTTCATCTTACGATTCATCCTGAAATAGTTCATTCCAATCATGGCTACCCTGTACGGTGTAAGCGAGAAATTGTTGGTCAATGTCTTTTCCATCCAATTGTTAATACGACTCCAACGGGCATTGCTTATCGTAAGCCCTGTTAACAGAGTGGAAAGCTTTTTCCTTTCCCTAATAGGAAGTGCAGAGAAAACTTTTTTAAAAAGTGCACGCCTTTCCTGTTCTGAGAGATTGATAAGAATATCCAATAAGATGTACAAACGCTCTTTCTCCTGATAGGAGAGGATAAGGTCAACGAGAGCAGAATTTTTAACTTTCATAAAAAACACCCCCTGTTTGATTGATAGACATATAAATACTTATATGTTATGTCAAAAAAAAAGTGTTAAAATGTGCAAAAAATCATAAAACCCTCCTTCCCTTCTGAGCGGAAGGTTCAAAAAAAATTCGGGATTGCTCCCTACTCAATGAGACAAAGAAAGGTGAAAAGAGAAAAGCCTGTTAAGGCTAACCTGATTTTTTATTCGGACAGCCCCTACTGAACTCCGGCTTTATTATATTATTACTTTTTGGTAGAAATTTGCAAAAAACTTCAGTTTGCATATACAATGATTATATGAAAAAACAAAAACCAACAAGGAAAAGACCTATACTTTTGCACATCAACGTTACAGAAGAAATAGCTCAGCAACTAAAGGCAATCGCAGAGAAACAAGGAAGAACAGTTACAGAGCTGGCAAGAGAAGCATTTGCAAGGATAATAAAGGAATACACGGACAGGCAATGACCTGCCCGTGTGAAAAAGCTATTTAACAGCCTCTTTCAAGCTTTTACCTGCTGAAAATTTTGGTACTTTTGTTGCAGGGATTTTAATTTCCTTTCCTGTTTTGGGATTCCTGCCTTTTCTTGCTTTTCTCTGTACAACAGAAAATGTTCCAAATCCTACAAGGCTGACTTTATTGTTTTTCTTGAGAGCCTCAGTTATTGACTCAACAATAGCATCAATAGCCCTTGCAGATTCAGCTTTTGTTAAATCAGCTTTCTTTGCAACAGCACTGATTAATTCAGTTTTTGTCATATTTTTTCACCTCCTTTCATTGAAAAATCAAAGGGTTATGGATAACAATAACAGATTTTATTTGAATTGTCAACTAAAAATAAAGGGCTTGACATAGGTATATGCATTGTATATAATAAAAATAAGATATTTGATCTTTGACAAGAAGAAGTAAAATAAAAAAGAGAGCATAGCTTTTTTAAAATAAACCAAGGAGGTCAATCATGGCTGAAAGAGCTGATAATTATAAAGTACTTCAGGAAATGAAAAAAAGAGACCCTCGTGCAGCGATAACATGTCAGGAAATCTTGAACCAGATACTGAATGCTGCGAGAGAAAGCGGTGAACCGATAACAAGTGCGATAGTTATAACAGATGAAACAATGACAGAAGAGGAAGAAGAGATGGCACTTTTTGAAGGATTTCTCAAGGAAGGCTACCCTCCAGATGTGGCAGAGAAAAAAGCCAGAGAGTGGTTAAAAATTGAAGAAAGACTTTTCAGGGAATAAAAGAGAGTTAATGATGGCAGAAAGTGCTTTTAAATATAAACCCAACGAAATAGAAAAAAAATTGGTTAAAAAGATGCTTGAGGATAAATTCTATTATCGGATAATAAATCTTGGAGATGAGAATACTACCCCTGAGGAACAAGAGATGGAATTACTGAAAGCATACCTTCAGGATGGTTATCCCCTGGAAGAAGCAGAAAAAATAGCCAAACAGGATTTACAGGAATTTTTAAAATTTGTAAATGAAATAAATAGGGAGGATAGATGAAAACAAGAAATGTTAATAATATTAACGATAATGGTCTGGCAGACTTTTTGAGGGACTGGAATCCTGATAACCCTGATGGCAGACTTTTTAATGGAGATGGAGAGGAAATTGTAGGAGAAAAGAAAAGGGAAATTATGAATCTGTTTAAGCAATATATGTTAAGTGGTTCACATATCCATACATGCAAAATAGTGAGTTTGGATAGATATAAAAGAAAAAAAGAGAAAAAATAACATAAAGAAAAGAGGGGGATTAAATCCCCCTTTCTTTTTTTAAGGTTTTTTTGATAGTCATAACTATTTCTTTAATTTTTTCTAAATCTTCTGTAACTCCATAAATTTTTACAATTCTTGCAATCCCACTATCTTGAATATCCACTTCCCCAAATTCTTGAAATGCTTCAAAATATTCAAAGACCTTGCGTGATGCACTGTTGGTAATTGTTCCAATCAAACAAGTGAACCCGAATTTTCTGGTATTGATGTAGAAGAACAGCGGTTCATTGTTAATTATTTCCTGTGCTTTCTCTGCTGGGAGTGAAAGACTGCTTAAAAGTTTTCTTAAGTTTTCAATTCTTTCAACCATTTTTTTTCCTCCTGAAGGTTTTATTTTTGAGCCGCTAATGCGGCTTATTTACGAAATTAAGCCCTCCAGAAGGAATGAATTTCTCCCTAATGGGAGAAAAACCCTTCGGAGGGGAAAGGGTATTGTTCGAGTGATCTACTTAACTTAGTGCTATTTATATATTACTCTTTGCTTTATGAGGTAATAATTAATTTGCCAAAAAACTAAAAACAAAGGGGGTTTTATGCGAAAAAATGGTGATTATGATTTTTCTTTCCGCTGTCCCCGTTGTGATGGATTTCTGTATATGGCAGATAAGTTAGACATTCCTAAACGCTATAATCCAGAAAAGGCTTTAGCTAATGGTAAGAAACCTAAAAAATATTTTTCAAAAATGTTTATTTGTATCAATTGTGGCAGAATTTGGGTCTTTGAAAATAATGATTTATACCTTTACCCTCAAGGGACACCAAGAAAAGAATTTTTAACCCAAAAACTCTTCAAGAAGTCCTAACCCGGTCTTTAGAACTCAGATAAGGATTGCTAAAGTATAGGTAAAGACAGTTAAAGTATGTGTAAGGGCGGGTAAAGTATAGGTAAAGCACTTTCCCTCAATAAAAGATGATTAAAAAAGTCCTTACCCGGTCTTTACCCGCCCTTACCCTATCTTTATCAATCCTTACCTTATCCTTACCCTATCTTTACCTGCATTTACAATTAATCTTAAGACTGCAAAAGTAATATATAACTATGAAAAAGACATTTAAATTCACATTAGACACCGAAACAGATTTGGATGTTATTCAAATTATTGAAAGAGTCCCTAAAGCTTTTAGGTCTCAATTTTTGGTTGAAGTGGTGAGGATTGTGAGTTCAAATCTGGTGAACTATGTCTTAACTCAATCTCAAAGTAAAAATTTAAATTTATCCGAACAGGTAAATATCAACAATAAAAAACAAGAGACTCCTGTTCAAAATCATCAGGTAATTAATAATCAAGCAGTTGATATTCAAGAAGTTAATAATCAGGAAGTTAATAATAAAGAAAAAACAAGGTTAAATATTTCTAAGCTCTTTGGAGGTTTTTAATGTTAGAAAAGCCACATCTTCTTATAGCCAACAATACTGATGATGTAATAGCATGGATAAAAAAACAGAACTGTCTCTTAAATGAAACCATTGAACCTTATCCTGAAATAAGTTCTCTGGAAAAGTTTGTAACCTACCATTACTGGTCAAACTCTGAGTCTGTAAATGTTTTTCAGGTTAAAGGGACTGCTCATCCTGATTACATAGGAATAACATGGATAGATATGCTTAAAGCAGGTAAGAGAATGCCCTTAAACCTTTCTCTTTTAGCTGAAAATCCTGACTACTACTTTCAGAAAACAAAAAAAGAACCTGTAATGCATTACACAAAAATAAATGACAAAATTTTTATTTCAGGAGAGGGAAATCACAGAACTGCAATAGCAAAGGTTTTATTTTATTGCACAGGAGATGCGATCCTGCACGGGGTTGAATATAATGAGTATCAGATAGATTTTAAACTGAAAGAACTTTACGAGAAAACAAAAAGCCTGCTTTTCAGGAAATTTCCGCATATAGAAATAATTCCTGAAAATAGAATATTAAAAAGAGAAGACACTTCTGGCTGGAAAAAAGATTACTACACAAACTACTTCAAATTAATTAACCACAGAAAAAATAAGCAAATTGAAATATCGGGCAACGAACTTGAGACTATTTACATGGATTTTTCCAGCTTCAATATACTGAAAAGTTTCTTTTCAAAAAGCATTATTAAAAAAATTTTATAAAGGAGGATGCCTTAATGAGTTTTGCAGGAATTGATATAGGCTACGGTTATACAAAGGTCGTTTATGATGGTGGTCAATTCATTTTTAAAACCACTGTGGAACCTTACATTCATTCTGAGAAAGTATTTGGAAAGTCTCCTGATGTTGTGTATGTGAATGGCAATGGATACCTTGTTGGTCCTGATGCTTTACCCAGAATGCAGGTAACCAAAGATTTTGTCGGTAGTGAGTCTTACTATGCGATAATTGGATACTGTTTGAATGAAATATACAGGAAAACCAATTCTGTTTTATCAGGTATAGCACTTGGATTGCCCCCTGCCCTTTATAACGAAAGAAAAACAATACTGCTCAGAAACAATCTTGAAAGAGCAGAATTGTCAATAAACAAAAATTTTATCCCTATTCCTGATAAAGTAGCTTTTGTCCCGCAAGGAGTGGGAGCTTACATTGATTTTGTATATAACAACCCTGAATTTGTGGATAAGGATGTAATTGTAATAGACATTGGTTATTACACAGTGGATATGATCTTCATAAAAGAAGGCAAGTTTATTCCCAGAGCTTCGGAGAGTTATCCTTCAGGGATGGAACTTTTATTAAGCAGGATTTGTTCTGATTTTTCAGAAAAGTACGGAGAATTTATAACCCCTGTACTTGCAGAGTCAATATTAAAAAAGGGAAGTTTTACATATTTTGGTAAAGAGTATAAGTTTGACGCTCAACATGTTCTTGAAAAATTTTATATCCCTGAACTGGCAAGAAGAATAAAGGAGTATTCAATTACGCTTAAAAACAACTACTTTGAAATTGATTCCATTTCAGCTATTGTTATAACCGGTGGTGGTGCTGTATATGTTAAGGATATGATAGAGGGAGCTTTTATCCCTGATGAGCCTCAATTTGCAAATGCAAGAGGGTATAAAATTTACTTGCAACAGTTATAAGGTAATATTCACTATATGGCATTTCTTGTTTATGCTAAAAACGCTAAATACATTAAAATTTTAAAAAGTCTTTTATTAAAAGAAAATTGTTTGGTTTTTGATACTGAATTCCCAGAGGCAGTTATCACTATGAAAGACCCTCAAAAGTTTATCCCTCAAGAGATAAAAAAACACTTTCATATTGAAATTGTTGATGATTTCAAAAAATTTCTTAAAGGGTTTAATTCTCTTGTGGAAGTTGTTACTCCTTCTGCAGGATTTAAAGCAGGAGACACGGTAAAATTCGTTAAAGGACAATATGAGGGATTAGTAGGAATTGTAAAAACTGTAAATAAACAGAACCTTGAAGTTGAGATAGCAGTCTGGGGAAGAATTGTAAAGGACGTTGTTGAATATGATGAAGTTGAAAAAATTGTTAGTGTTTTTTAATTGAAAAATGCAAAAATTTAAAAAGTGTCTTTTCTGCAAAGATGGAATAATGGAGAGGAAAATTAAAAATGAAACCCTTTTCTGTAAAAGGAAATCTGTAACTATTTCTAATTATGTAATTTATGAGTGCAATACATGTGGAATGTCTATTGTTGATCGAAAAACTTTAAAGAAGTCTGGAAAGAAACTGAGAAAAATTTTTAAACCATCATAAAAATTTCTTCAGATTCATTATCCATCATTACACTTTTCTGGATTTCAAGTTTTTCCACTATTTTATTGATGAACATTTCATCTATACTGTTAACCAGTGCAAACCAGTAACTGTTGACTGTATTTTTCTGCCCGATACGGTGGAGTCTATCTTCAGCTTGTAGCATTTTCGCAGGAGTCCATTCGTATTCAGCAAAAACAACGGTACTTGCCTCAGTAAGTGTAATGCCTTCAGCAGCAGCCATGATTGTAGCTATGAACAGAGGAGATTTACCAGACTGAAAATACTCAACCATTGCCTGTCTATCCCTTGCAGATGTTTCCCCTGTAAGAACGGGTGGTTTGAGATGATGGAATGTTTCTCCGAAAAATTTTGCAACATCTCTGTGATGTGTAAAAACAACGACTTTTTCATTGTTAAGGGTGTCTTCAAGGAATTGCACGATGACATCCTTCTTTTCCTCAAAAGCCATTCTTCTGTATTCGTTTATTAATGGAAGTGCAACAGAGCGTATGCGGAGTTTTTCAGCTTTCAGTTGCTGTAAGAGTTCTTTGTTGTTTTCTTTCTTTATTTGCTTTATTTTCTTATTTATTTCCTGAATCTGGTTTATAATGTTTTTTGTTCTTTCTTCAAGGGATAAGAAACTGTTGCTTACAGTTTGTTTAACAGGGACAACTGTTCTAATTTTATCTGGCAATTCTCTGAGAACATCCTTTTTCTCCCTTCTGAGCATTACAGTTGATCTTAGAATTCTTCCAAGTTCCTCAACGTTTGATGCACCAGAGAAGTCCCATACTTTTTTAATTCCCTGCTTTGTCGGTATTTCTTTTCTATGTGCCGCACAGTATCTGAAAGTAAACTTAAAGAAATCATTAAACCTTTCAGGATATAACAAATTAAGAATCGGGAAAAGTTCCACAGGTCTGTTAAGCATGGGAGTTCCTGTAAGGGCGATGATTTTTGCGTGGGGGTTGCTTCTACAAATTCTCACAACTTCCTTTGTTCTTTGAGCTTCAGGATTTTTAATGTAGTGAGCTTCATCAAGCACTATGCAGTTAAGGTTGTAAAAATGCTTATCCTTCAGTATGTCGTAATTTAAAATGTAAATATGAACAGCAGTTTCCTGAGTGAATCCATTTTTACCTTCAACAACTTCAATTTTTAAAGGTTCAATTAGCCATTTATTTAATTCTTTAAGCCAATTGTATTTTACTGATGCAGGGCAGATTACCAATGCTTTAGGGTAGATTTTTTGTTTCAAAAGCCAGTTAAAGTAGCCAGCTGTTTGAATGCTTTTACCAAGTCCCATTGAGTCTGCAAGCAGAACATTTTTCTTGCGAACAAGGAATTCCACCCCCGCACGCTGATATGGATAATAGGAAAGACCCTGAGGAACAGGAACAGGGAAGTTTGTATCTGCTTTTCTGCTTAACTCTATAACATTGTTGAGTTTGTTGTAATAGTCTTTAAGATACTGCGTAAGATAAATAACCTCTTCTTCAGGATAAAGGTTTAATATTTGACTGTTTGACTCAATAAAATTTTCTACAGATGAGAAATAATTTAAATCAAGATACCACGCACGATACTCTGGAGACCATCTGAGCTTGTGTTGCTTAAAAAGAGAAATGATACTTTCATTGTAAGGGATGAAAAAGTACACTTTTTCCTTAACAGGGCGAATGGCACTTGAAAAAGCCCTTTTTACTCTCATTTAATAAATATTACTCTTGAAAAAAAATTCTTTATATGAGTAATATTTATGCATAAATCACCTTCCACGGAGGTAAAACATTGCTTAGGCACTCTGATTTAATCAATGCGTGGCTTGAATATATAAGATTAGAGGAATTAGTTAATTTAAAAATTAATGAAAAAAATGTTCCACATGACACTTACTATAATGACTTAAATATTATAAACAGCATGATAAAATCAAATGGTACAGAGTTAGTTATAAAATTCCACAATCTTGACTATATAAAACATATAGTTACGCAAACAGTGAAAAACTCACAGGAAATAAATAATTTTATTGACCAAAAAAAATAAAACTTCTAATAATGAATTCAACGAAAAAGAATCAGATATAAAAGAAAAAATAAAAAGAATTTTAGACGATGATTTTGACAGAGAAGAAACTTTCTATTGTCTTTTCCCAATTATCAGAGAAAAAATTTCAAACAATGATTACTATTACTACCCTCTTTTTGTTTTAAACTTTTCCGCAAAGATTGGTGATATTATAATGCCAATATTTGAATCAAACGGAAATAACAATTTTTATAGCTTTTGCTTTAATACTGCTACTCTTACAAACTTTGTTGTGTGTAAACCCGTATTTATCAATATATTTAAAATGGATATTGATGAATTTGACAGTCTTGATACTAAAAAGCCACTTCTTACTTTTATAGTTACAGAGCTTCTCAAGGAAGAAAAAGTAGAAAACCTTGATTTTGCTACTGCTTTTTTAAATCTTAAAGATTACTGTAAAAGAACGTTAAAAGTATATTATCCCTTTGGTAAATTTGAACTCTGGAACAAAGATTTCATAATTCTTGACAGCAAATTAGAAATAATTGAAAGCGTAAAGATAAAGAAACAATTAAATGTCCTTAAAAAAGATGAATTTGATCCCGAAAAGTTTCCTAATTCTGCGGCATACAGATATTTATACGAAAAGCAGCAGATAAGTTTTGAAGACTACAACAAAGCGGATGATACAATTTGGTATGGAACATTTCATTCTTTTGAGTTAAGCCATGGGCAGGGAATACTGTTACAAAAACTTGCCAAAGGAGAGAATCTTATTGCAGTTCAGGGGCCTCCTGGAACAGGCAAAACAACAATTCTAATGTCTATCATTGCTAACATTCTTACAGAAAGAGCTATAAATATAGCAAAAGGCGGGGAAGATTATTCAACCCTTATCTTGGTAGCCTCAACTGCAAATAAGGCAGTTGAAAACGCCGCTAGAGAGTTTATCGATGCTGATAAAAATCCTCAACTAAAAAAACTCCCTATCTACACAAACGATGGCTTTTACTTTATTGGTGGTAAAAAAGAAAATATATCAGCATCTATAGGAAAAGTAAGCAATTTCATCACGCATCTTGAAAACATACAATGGAATCAACAACTTGAGGAAAAATACCAGAATTTAAAAGAAGAAATATTGCAAAATTATTATGAATTTATGGATTCTTTAAATACACTGAAAGATTTAAAAAACAAATATAGCGATCTAAAAAATAAAATGTTAATAGAAATTTCAAAACTATCAGATTTAAATTATGACACTTCGGATATAGATAAAATTATAAATGATATAACAAAAAAAATAATAAATTTTGAAGAAAAATATAAACTTCATGCCCGAGATAACTTAAAGCTTTTGGTAGATATTATAGACCGGTATGAAAAATGGGAAAAACAAATTCTGAACATGAATTTAGACAAAACTAAACTTGTAGAACTAAAAAACTCCCAACAGTTTTCTACATTTTACGAAGATTTTTTAAGACTTTCTTCAAAACTAAAGAATAAAACGCTTATAGAAAAAATACTTTCTCTTTTTGTTAATAAAGACAAGATATTAATTGAAAATTTCGTACTTAAATATAGAAAACTTTTTGAAATGTTAAGCTTTAACCCAACAGAGTTGCTAAATTGTAAAGTTTTTAAAAACTCCATGCCAGAAATTGAGAAGTTGATCAATTTCATTGAAGAACCTTTGCCTCATGACTTTTTTGTTAATGAAGAAACTATAGAAAACTTAAAAACTTATCTTCTGTCTTTCAATTTAATACAAGTAAAAGAACAATTAGCTGAAATAGAACAGTGTGAACATTTCAAATGGATAAATGACAAAGCAGGTATATTTAAGTTTTGGAAATCAAACTACGAAAAGACAAAAAATTTATTTCTACTTGCATCCGAATTTTTATATTTATACGCACTAAAAAACAGAGCCTATATCATCTGAAAAATCTATAAAAAAGTTATTCTTAGAAGCACCTGAAGAGCCCGATATAGATACAATGCTTGAAAATTATTTAAATAGACTGTGGTCTAAATGGGGAATTGAATCATTACCTGCCTTACTTGATTTCGTGTATTTCGAAACTGAACCCATGTTATATGTATCCAGAAAAGGTGAATCTCTTGATTTTAGTACAATAAAAAAATATGAAGGGATAAAGAAAATAAAGTGGACTGACGAACAGTTAAAAAAATTAAAAGAGATAGGAAAATCTATAAAAGAAAAACTTGATAAAATGCCTCTACCTGCTCAACCCGTTATGCCTTTGTTAACCTTCTATTTATCATAAAAAATTTTAAAACAAAAAAGCGGGAGTTAGCTCCCGCTGATGTTTTCAACTTTTTCACTTATTGAACTATCAATTTTCTTCTGTATCTCTTCGTATTCCTGCCACAACATTTGAAACTCATCTACAATTGTTATCATTACCTGTTTTTCCCTGCCTCTTAAGTCTTCATGAACCTTCAATGCCATCATAGGGCCAACTATGATGACTTTACCATACTGGTTGCATATTTGTTTTAAAAGAATCATTTGTGGCTCTACTTCTTTGTTTAACTTAACAGAGCCATTCACATAAAAAAATAAGAAATTTTCCTTTGAATATCCTTTAATCATGTTACCCTCCATTTTTTATTTTTTTGCCAGAAAGCACTGGCAACTTTGCGAGATTTTTCGGTGAGACCCTACTTGAACTAAATCTATATAAATATTACTCTTGACGATATTGAAAAAATTTTGTTATAAGAGTAATATTTATATAGAAACCCTTTTCAAAGGAGGCAAAAATGAACAATGAAATAAAGAGATATAAGAAAGAATTACTAAAATTAAAAGAAAAACAAAAAAAATATGATTATGCAAAACTTATTCCTATTTTGATTATTGGTATTCCTATTATAGTAGCTTTATTTGCTGCCATAGAATTTCATTTAAATATAGCCGAGGCTTTAACCGTTTTTGTTGTCGCAGCTTTTATTGTTATGCAAATTTCTTATGCATTTAATTTTGAAAAGGATATTCCTACAATTGAAAAAGAATCAAAGAAAAACATTAATAATAGTAATTATGATAATGATTTTGTTTTTAAACATGACGACTATTCTTCCGAACACTTTGAATCTCAAAATTTTACTTTTGATAGCAGTTATGAGGATGATAGATACGGTGTAAATCCATTTAGAATCGGTGGAAAATGGTGGCAAGATTAGCTAATCATAGAAATAGGTTCCTTTTTAATTTTATCGTAGAATTTTAAATGTGCTTTTAAATCAATAATAAACTCATTTGTAATTTCAAACTTATAAAGAAGTTTACCAAATAGAGAAGTAAAATCGTATCCCATTATAAAAATACTGTACCCCTCTTTTAAATCCTCTGGTAAAATATCAACAGGAAAACTAAACTCTTCGTTAAATATGCATACCACCTTTTGCAAAGATTCGTCATAGTTGAATTCATAACTTACATTTGTTAAGTTATTTTTGTCTGTAAAGTATAACAAAATAATTCCGGTATTTAAGTTAATTATAGGAAATGGAAATAACATATTGATTACCTCCCTTTAGGTGGGTTATTTAAAACTTCTCGCCCTTTACTTCCATATGTTACTTTTGTCTTTACAGGATTCCGTCTGGCTCCAGCATTAGAGATTGGATATCCTTCCACTTTTTCTTGTGTAGTCTCAATATTTTGCATCACAGTATTTGAAAAATTCCCTACATCAAGTTTTAAACCTGTTTTATTTTCCACTTTTTTGACATATTCTTTTATCATACCGTAGTCTCCTCTGTATATTGCATCAATAACATCCTTATGTGCTTTAATATAGGCATCATCTGAATTCATAAATCCAACAGAAAGTGCACCACCATATCTTTCTTGAGCAATAGCAGAGACAATTAAAGGCATGGTATTAACATTCAGACTGCTGGATAAACTTTCAGTTTCTCTATATTCTTGAGCGTATTTAGATGCTTCAGAATATTTCGTTGAATCAGAAAACATTTTAGACCATTCACTCCCTGTAGCATCTGAAGATTCCCTACCCTGAAAACGGGAAAAACCATCCGAAAATATTCTTGCAATTTCATTCTGTACTTGGTCAAAATTCCGACTGGACCCATAAGTTTCATCTGTATATACAGTATTAGCAGAAAGACCTCCCCCCATATTGGCTTTACCAGCAGGAATAGCTCCTCCACCAACTTGAGTTCCCATGTTTACATCTAATGAACCTCTCCCTGTTATAGACCCTCTGTGCCCGGAATCCCCAGAAAATCCTTTTTGTATTTGAAATCCTTTTCTAAATAACCCTTCAAGTTGTCCTCTTTCACCCTCAGTAAACATATCCTTATGCTGACTGAACCACTTGTAGGTTTCATCCAATCCTTTTGTTCTTATTGCGTCCTGCATCAAAGAATAAAGTTTTGACTTAGCTGCCTCTGTTCTTTGACCAAGAGCGGTGGTAACAGGTATCATATTGACATCAGTCATTCTCCATCCATCTTTTGTTAAGACATAAGAACCTTCTTTTCGGCTTACATAACCAGTTCCTGTAAATTGAGCCCCTTGGAATACCTCTGCTTTTCCCATTTGCTCAGGGGTCATTCCTAACGCTTTAGCTTTTTCCCATCCTCCCATTGATTGTCCCATGGAATGTCGTGCAGAATATTCTGTAGCCTTTGCTATGTAATCAGATCCAAGAGCTTTTCCTGCCAACGCCCTACCCGCATCTGTTCCTATATCTAGATTTTTAAGCCCTTTTGCGTAATTATCAGCTCCTCCTGCCGCCCAAAGCTTGCCTCCAATGGTCGTGGCTGGAAGTATTTCACTTTTAAAGATACCTTCAGGATTTCTTATTGCACTAACTCCATATTGTTGTCCACTTCCCTGGGGAAGAGATGCAATGCTACCAGCAAGCATTGCAAGTGCAGTTCCACCAAACCTGATAATCATGGCTGTTATAACGCTTGCAATCATAAGACCAGACCACCTTAATCCACCAAAGGTAGCAGCAACCTTAGCCGCATATCCGGGATAACTAAGTACTTGTGCTAACCCTACATCAACTCTTCCACCAAATGACATGGCAGCAGCTGCGTCTTCCGCAAGGGTAACTCCAAGTCCGTGTATAATTGCATCTATAACCCCCCAGAGAGTTAACCATACAAATAAGCCTGTTATTATAGATAAAGCCCTTCCTACTAAAGGAGTAACAATAAACAGCGTTAACAATGGAATGGCGGATACTGCAATTGCCATGAGAGACTCTTTTATAACTGGTAACCAGCTGTTGGCATGAACGGCAAGTCCGATAAACTGAGACATTGTATTGGTTGTTGCAAGCCTGCTTATGCTGACTGACGGAGCTGAACTAAAAATAACATTCTGTAATTCTTCACCAAGTGTCCGCTGAGCTCCAAAAAGAGGTATCGTAATGGAATTATTATCTTTGAATGTTTTTGCTAACGTACTTTCTATTAAGGTTTTACATTGATTATAAGACGCAGGAACTGTTACATCAAACCCTCTTGCTGCACATGCATTTTTGAATGCCTCTTCCCACGTGGCCGGGTTATTCATTACACCAATTAAATAATTCCCTACTTCTGTACAGGTAGCAGAAACACCATTGGGATTACTACTATCATATTTCACCGTATAAAGAGAAGGATTCCTTGATTCACTAATTACTGTATCGTATTTCTGCTCTCCACTTGCTATTTTATCTGCATCCAGTATTGTTCCCGGTCTTGCCAGCTCAACAAAAACACAGTCCTTGATATAGTTATAAAGTGTTTGCCTAAGATTTGCAGATAGCATTACAGGGTCTGCATAATCAATTACTTCCCAGCCTGTTCCTCCAGAGTTAAGTCTATAATCAGATGCAGGATCAACGCTTGTTGAGAAAATTTCAATCATTCCTATTTCTATCTTGTTTAAAATTCCAGCCAGCGTGGCTATACCTCTTGGAATACCATCTATCTGATAGGGTCCTCTGTTTAATTTTTCATCGTAAATTACAAGCGAGTCTTTTGGGACAACCAGTGCTGCATACAGTGTTAACCCAGCCAGAACTGGTACAGCCCAGCTTAATCCCCCTGTTTTTGCCCCAGTTGCTATTTTGATATAAGTAGCAACAAAAATACATATAGCACCAAGAACTGCCGCAGAGATAATTAATCCATTGTAGTTTCTATCACTAAGGATTAAAGCAACTAATTTCCATGCTTTTACGGCTGCATCATAGCCACCATACGTGATATACTCCCATGTGGCAGCCTGAACCACACCGGGCACTAAAATTAAGGATATAAAGATTAAACTTATCAAACTTTGTCTTTGCATTTTACTGACCATATATAGCCCTGTGAGCAACAAATTTACCGTATTTCTGAGACAGCTCATTATAAACCTTATCTTGAAAAGATTCAAACGCCTGTGCAACTTTGAGGGTAGATTCCACCTCGCCCATTGAGTTTCTGTAAATTCCCACAACCGTATCTACTCCTTCCCACATTTTTCTTTCCATTTTTTCAAGAAGACTGAGTAACAACGGAGCGAAATTACAGGGTTTGTCAGGTTTATTTGGATCATTTGTTTTTTCAGATACTGCCTGTAAAGCACCAACCGCTTTGTGTAGCTTGCTGTAAATGTCAAGATATGCTTGCATAAAAAGTCCTTTTGCTACAGGATCTGCAATGACAGCAGTAACTGACTGATCTCCAGATTGAACCGCATATCTAAGCATTAACTGAACGGGTATAGGAGACGTCTGAGCGATTGAAAGATAACCCTGAGGAGGATTGGTTCTGCTTGCTATTGAATTTTTAGCCCTCTCAAGTATATCCGCAACTTTATCCCTTAGAGATTGTGACGTATCCTCAACGCAGGCACTTTCAGGGCTATTTTTTCTATAAAGTTTTCCTTCCTTCAAAGCCTGAAAAACTGATTCAGAACAGCCAGGTGTATATTTGTGAACGCTTGCGGTTTCATTGTTATCTATTCTTATAACGACGTCTCCAACCAATGCTCTTATGTAGGGAATAATATCAGTATCTCCGTACCGCTGCCCGAAGTATTCCAGTACTCCGTTTCTGCTACCTGAGAATAAGTTATTAAGTTCTGTGCTACAACCTTCTATAAAATTAGTTGCAGGGACTTTGTCCTGTGATTGAGTTTTAACGTTAGACCCGAAAGCCATAAGATTTTTCCATAGATCGGTAAATCCCGTGCTTTTTAATGCAGCTTCACTTGCCGCTACAAACTGAGATTCCACATTATCTTTAGTTAAGTCTATTGTAGTAAAAGGTTTCATTACTGCACACTCATTTAACTGAAGACTGTTTAAAGCATCAATAATTTTTTCAGCGTCCTTAATTTCAGTTCCAAGAGTACTGCTTAAAGTGTTCAACGCTATCTGGAATGCTACCATTGGTGCTGCCTGAATAAGTCTTTGAAGTTTCTGAACCAGATAATCAAAGTTGACAAAACTGAATCCCCCCATGAATATGTCAATACCACCACAGCCTGCTTTAAGTCTTGGTTTCTCTATACTTACAAGGTAATCAGTAGAAGTCGGAATTCTTGCACTAAAAGAGCCTGCTGTAAAATAACCACGCTTCTGCCCTTCAAAGTAGTTAGGAGCCGTTGAGGTATGCTGGTCAAACCATGTATCCAGCCAGCCAGCTGTTGCCCCTCCTGAAGTAAAAAGTAAAATTAGGATAATAGCTACAATTTTTTTCAAGATAATCACCTGCCCTTTTTGGTTTTTATAGTTTTCATGTTAAATATATTACTTTTGTTTTTGTGAAATTTTTTCGGGATTTAACTTTTTTAAAATGGCAATTTTCACATTTAAAGGAAGTTTTTCAAAATCAGAGTGAACTACTACCACTTTAAGAAGTGGTAGCTTCTATAGGAGTTTGTGCATTATTAATGCACCTTATCCTATACAGGTGGTCACTACACCCTACTACCCCTATTTGCCTATATGTAGCAAACACAGGGCTACCTTTTAGTTTTCCAAAAACTCTTAACCTTGTAATTTGCTTTAAACCACTTATTAAATCATGCCAGCTCTTTTTGAATTTCTTTAGTATGTTTCTCGCTCCGTTTACATCGGCATTGATTAATCCATTTAATGATTTAAATAATTCCCTTTCTATTCTTCTATCAGGTGTATAGTTTTCTTTAGAAACAACACTATTAATAGTGCTGTCTACACCTGATGTGTATGCTTCGTTGATTAGTATAGTTTCTATACCATGCTCTTTTGCCTTATATTCCAAAGCATTAGATACTTTACCATATGGCAGTAATCTTAACATTTGATTTAGTAAATCTGGTAAGTTACTTTCTTTGTTTTTAACTTTTTGAATATCTCCAATTACTATTTTTGAAACATTGTATTTTTTGGCTAAATTCACTATTAAGTTAGAAACTTTATGAGTGTAATCTCTTATAAGGTTGTTTATCTTTTTCTGTATTCTATGCAACACCTTTTCTACTTTATTATATGGTAGTCCTTTATTTTTTAAATTATCTTTCTTCTTTTGCCATTTGGCTAATTTTTTGAGATACTTTTGTAAAATAGATTGAAAACCTCCACCATCTACTATATAGGATATAGGCTCATTTTCTATTACAATGGTGGCAAAGTTAGATACTCCGTAATCTATTGCCATTACTTTATCGTATTTATTTTTTGTATCTTCTATTTCCTTTTCATAGATTATATTCAATCTAAAGGTTATATTTCCATAGGCTTTATAAGGCACTATTTGGATATTTACTATGTTTAGTTTTTGTAAATCTATACCAGTATTTATATAGATATAATCATCAGTGAAGCCAAACTTTTCTTTTAGATATTCTTTTAAATCTTTTGGAATACTTAGTCTGATTGTATTTCCTTTTATCTTAAAACCTGTTTTATCGTAGGTTATAGTTCTATGGGGAGCGGTTTTATCCACATATTTAGGTGGTTTTACTTTGTTAGGATATTTAGATGGATTTTTAAGGTGGTCAAAAAAGTTTTTCCAAGCCCTGACAAGTTCTTCTATAACAATTTGAGCTGTTCTACTATGTAATGATTTTTTATGAATAGAAGTATTTTTGATTTTATTGTATATATCATACTTATTTACTTTAGCCAATTTATTATGTAAGAGATAATTACACTCATTCCAAAGTTTCCCAGCATGATATGTAAGATAACCAAGAATAGTTTTAGTTTTATCATCTATTTTGTTTAGCTCTATCCTCAAAGCTCTCATGTTATAATTATATCACAATTCATCACCATCTTATAGAAGATGGTGTCTTCTTGTGGTTTTTTTTGATAAATAAAATCATCTCTATCCCCTATTTCAAACATTATATCCCCTCCTTATTGCTCTGATTCTTCGGATGGCAAGGTATTGATATTTTGCAATATCCATTGAGGGTCTTCAACCACTAGATAGATATATCTGGTAGAATAAAATTCTTTACCTTGTGAATCTTGATAAGGAAGAATCATCACTCTTACAATTTTTGGTGGTGCTAATATTGGAGTTTTTGGGTCTCTGAGTAATTTAGTAAGTTTATCAAATAACGCTGTTCTATAACTTTCTTGCACAGGGTCATATTCTTTAGCTAAATTTTTTGCGTCTTTGGTTTCTTCAAGCTTTAAAGTGTATCCTTTCAATGATTCATTATAGGCTTCCTTTATAGGTACGCATTTCCCCTCTTCCATTAAAGGACAAGTAAAGGATTCACTATAAGGGTTCACTACTGAGGCACAACCATAAGCACCCATCAGTAAAAGACAAACTAAAAAAATTAAATATTTTTTCATGTTTTCCTCCTTTATTTCTTTTGTTATTCTGATTTTTTTGGTCGCCATATTTCTGTTTTTCTTGCAAAAAAATCCTGATTTTCTGTTTCTATATTTTTATTATTACTGTAAAATTCTTCGTTTTTTTGGAAAACGGGTTCTGTCTCATTTTCTTTTTTAACTTCTAAGGATTGTGCTGTTAGAGAAGATTTATAGTTTTTTTGTTCTTCCACCTGTTTAAGAAAGCTACCGCAAAATCTACACTTGACTGCTTCTTTTTTGATAATCTCTCTACAATAAGGGCATTCCATAAAATTCTCTGTATTTACCATTTTGTTTGTGTTTTGTGCTTGAGCTACCGCCTGAACAAAAAGTTCAGGTTTGGCTATCCAGCGGGCTACTGTAAGTCCCATCTCTGCCGCAGACTGAATGAGTAAAGTTCCATAACCAAAAATCATACCTAAAATATCTCTTTTTATAGATATGTTATTTAACTTATCAAGAGGAGTTTCTTTAGTGTTCAATGCAAATACGCCGTATTCAAGCAAAACTCTGCGATCTGTAACTATCCATAAGTGCCTTATTCTTTCAATATGAGTCCAGACTAATACCACTACTCCCACAATAAGTGCTAAAGGCTCTTTAAAATAGTAAGTAAAAGCAACACCAATAAGCATTATTAAAATTGCTGAAAAATAAACTATCCAGTGTTTCCTTGCGATATATACGATTTTTTCTCCTTCGTAGAGAGACGTTCTCATCTTCTTCCCTCTTATTAATCTTTCAAGTTATATTCCTTGATTTCCAGCTCCACGCCCTCACTTATAACAAGGGTGACATTCCTCGTAGCCTGTATCTCTATAACGGGAATTGTCTGCTGAGCAAGTTCAAGATAAAACTTCTGGATACTCTGAGCCGCCTGCTGTACTCCTGCGCCAATTGCTGCCTGTGCTGCCTTACCTGTATCCAGAGTTGTTATAGTACCTGAACCTGTAACATTGTAAGTGTATGCCTGTGTTCCCGCTACCTGTCCTATTCCACCGAAAAGTCCTGCAATCAACGACCTCACTATGTGAGCTCCCATCTTTGATACAACCCTACCACGAAGTCCAATTTTGCCGTCGTTGTCAACTACAAATCCTTTCACCTTCTGGTCTATAACCGCATTTCCTTTTCTATCTATACAGCTCAGGGATACAAGCCTCAGATGTGCCCTCTCGTCTGCAAGAGAGCCAAGTCCTTCTGCAATCACAAAACATCCTTTAAGATTTGCTTTTACTTTGTTGGGTAGTACTGCTGGGGCTTTTATCCTGAACAGTGCTGGCATCGGATTTCCCTCCGCTTTGCTTATCGCTGGTGCATCTAAGCCTGAAAGCAGGGTCGCCTCCATAAAAGAAGTTGGTAAATAATACTTTTTTTTTGTGTCTTGTTTTTTCTCTGGTTCTTTTTTTTCTTGTATTTGTTGACTAACCATGCCTATTCCTCCAATTGTTTCAACTTTTGGTGGCTCTGGTGTTTTAATAACCCCCGGTTCCCCTGATGGAATTGGCGGCATATTAGCTATTGGAGTATGTGGGGGCGGTGGATTAAAAGCCGGTGGTGTCATTTTTGCCTGTTTTTCTTTTTCTTTTTCAAGTTTTTCCTGTTCTTCTTTCTTTTTCAGTTCTTCTTCCATTTTCTTTTTGTCTTCTAATATCATGTTTACTTTTTCCTGAAGTTCACTTATTTTCCTCTGAGATTCAGCAAGTTGAGTTTTTTCAAGCATTCCAGAATCAAGTTTAATTTCTTTTGTTGTTTCTCTGTTCTCTACTACACGCTGTTGAACATTTCCTCCTCTTGACCAAATATATCCAATTGTCCCTACGAAAATAATTGCTATAATTACAAGAATCATAATTACTTTCCTTTTATTTTCCGGGCTGAGATTGTTAAACTTTTCAGTCAATTTTGTTTTTATGTCTTTTACATTTTGTTTCTTTTCCATATTCGTTACCCCCTTTTACTTTCTATAATGAGTAAAGTTGCCCTTTCACCCGGATTAAGTTTAAGTCTATCAAGGCTTATAGCAAGTGGAGATTCGGTTATTTCTTTTCTTAGGAAATCTTTTTCTTTTATCTCAACAGCTTTGGATGCAATTACATGAAATACTCTAACGTTCATCCCCACTCCTTCCAGAGTGTATAAAGCAACTTCTCTTATTTTTATGTCCTGATAAAGGTTGTATTCTTTGTTTTGTCTAATCATTTCTGCTTCTGGTGGAACTCTACCTGCCATAAATTCTTTTATGTAATTAACTATTTGTTTTTCATAAGCCATGCCTTGATATTTGTCCATTGTTTCTTTGATTTTCATTTCTTTATCTTGTAAATAAACTGTTACAGCAGGTATTTTATCTGGTACTGCAATAATGGAATAGACCTTATCACCACAAACCACATAAATATCAACTGGTATATTAGAGTAATCATGTTTTGCCCCTATTTTCTTTATTAAAAACTTCACAAAAGCATTTTTACCTGAAATTTTTACCTGTATTCCTTTTTCTTCTGAATAAACAACATCTTTTATATCCACAGGGCAAACTACTCTGTTTATATCCGAAGATGACATCTTAACAGCAGTTGCTTTTTCAGGTCCCACTATGAAACTTGTCCCCGAAATTTCTCCCATTAATTCTTGAGACGCAAACTCAGGAGCATTTTCAAGAAGAAAAACAGGAGAAGATGGAGATTGGCTGTTCTTGTTTTGCAAAGACTGTAAAGATGAAGAGGTAACTACCCCAGATGCTTGTTCCACCGGAATATTGTTTGGTAGTGTTATGCTATCTAAAGGAGCATTTTCCTGTTTTTGAGCTGCCTGCGGTATGTTATTTAAGTTGCCAAATGGAAGTGCCTGAGGCTTTGTAGAATTTACGGAGACAGATTCTCCCTTGTTAATTTCCACTTTTCTATTAACAGGACAGGCAGCAGAAAATCCCTTAACCCCTTCACATTGAGACATTTGTTCTTTTGTTACAGGGGCTAACAAAGATGAATGTACCCAACCTTCCACCCCAGATTGAGTTTTTATTTTTAACCAATTGTTTTGTTTTTCTATTTCTGTAACAACCACCCCTTGCTTAAGATAATGAATAGGAGCCCCCTGAGTACTGGGTGATTCTCTTACTACAGCATTCCCTTTTGTTTGCCACAAATCCCCAGTTTGTGCATAAACTGTAAAAGGTACTGTTAATAAAAGTGTTAAAACTATAAATAACTTTTTTACCATTATTCTCTCTCTCCTTCCTTGTATTCTTTAAATTCATAAACTTGAAATTTACCATCTTCTATTTTGTATTTCAGCTTGTATTGTCTTGTTTCGTTTGTAATGAATTGTTTGTCCTGCGTCCATTGTGAGAGAAACCCCGAAACTATTATTGCTCCTGATTGTCTTTCAACCTTAATTTGAGTTACATAGTAAGCGCTTGACACATTACCTGCTTCTATCCTTGTGGCAAGATCATAGAAAATTTTTTGATACTCAGGATAAACAGAGGGAGAAACAAGTTTAAGAAAATCATTAAACTGAGCTCTTGCAACAGCCGGATTATAATTAAGCGTAAGTTGACACACGTATCTTACCATTGCTTTTAAGTATTCATCAGAGGCATCTGTGCCAGATATAAAAACTTGAGTGCTTATTGATGGCGGAATAATGATTATTTTTTGAGACTTATACAGACTAACAGTAACAATACTGTTAACAGCCAACAGGATACATAGGAATATGACAGCAAATTTTAATAACCTTGCCCCATAAATGTAATTTGCTTTTTCTTCAAAATACTTTTGAATTTTCATTCCCTCTCCTTTTGGTTGGCTTTTTTGTAATAGTCAACAATATATTCTATTACCGCACCAAGAGAACGAACCTCTATATTGTTTTCCACTAACAGCTCCGCTTTCAGTTTCTTTAACTCCTTATGTACCCTATCGCTTACCATAATTGAATGCCTCCTTTGTATACTTTGCATAGATATTACCCCTTGCATATTTTTGTTTTAAAAAAATTTTTTATTCGTTGAATTTTTTCTCAAAGAAGTTAGGAGCACCTTGAAAATTGATAAGCCCTATTTTGTACAGGAAATGTTTAAGAAAACCTCTTGGATATTTCTTTTTAGACTTGAAATACAACCAGGGAACTACAAACATCAAAATCCAGAAAATATACCCAAATATCAAAGCAAATACGAAAAACAGCATAACCATAGCAAATTCATCAGATTCCATAAACAATATTTGATGTGGTTTATGCAAATATTGTGGTACCCTATACCTCATTTTACAACCTCTTTTACGCCCACCCTCCCTGCCCCTGTTGTTATTTTTTAAAAAATCATATTGAGAGAACTAACGATAGAATCCGCCTTAAGTAAAGCAGCACCACCCAAAACAGCAGGAATAGCAGTAAACACCTGTCCCTTAATTGCATTCACGGCACCTAAAGCTATAGCTCCAATGCCACATACAAATCCAATTGGTCCCTTAAGAATATCCTCCACCGCTATTTTGTAAACATCATAAGCAAAAGTACCCTGAGCTGGAGTACTAACGATAGCCATCGCTTCGGGGGCAACAAACATAACTGCCCATAATCCAATTATCCCGCCCAAAAGTATTTTTGTTTGCATATACTTCACCCCCTTCCTTTTTAAATTATTTGCATTTGATTTCTACTTTTCTGTTCATCGCTTCTATATTACTCTCAGAAGTTTCACCCATACCTTTGATTAAGGACAAAGTGATTCCTTTGGTCTTTAAATAATCAGCAACTGTTTGTGCTCTTTTAGCAGATAGAACAAGGTTGTAGCGTGCAGGACCTGGAGGGCTTGCATACCCTAAAACTTCTACCTCTTTATCTTTAAAACAATTGAAATTTTCATCTAATCTTTTTCTTTCTGATGGCACTAAATTATATCTGTCAAATTCAAAATACACTGTATGAGAACATTGAGTTGATGTTTTTTCAACTTTATTCAATTCTTTTTCCTGTAATTTTTCCTGTTGTTTTGATGGCTTTATTTCCTGTTCAGGGGCAGGTTCTTCCACCTTTAGGCTTAGCAATATTTTTTGGCTTGGAACAAATGCGCTTAAAGGAGCTCTTTTTGCGTCAGTAATTACAAAAGTATCGGTAACAGGATACTGAATTATATCCCCTTCGTCCTTGTAGGAATATTCCTTAAACTCAATGCCTGTTCCTGATGCATAAGCCGAAACTGTAAAACAAAAAACACTAATTGCCAATGTTGAGTGCAAGATTTTTAATATTTTCATTCTTTGCCCTCTCTCCTATAAGTTTTAAATGATATTCCAGAGATACATCGCCATAAGATACAAAAAAGTTTTTAACTTTTACCGAATTAAGCCCTTCGCTGAGTCCTTCAGGATTTTCAAGTCCATTCACGTAAACCACTGCTGGCACCCTTTGAATGTTGTATTTCTTGTAAAGAAACGGGTCTATAAGAAACTTCACAGGATACATTTCACATTCACCTTTACAGTAAGGGTCTTTTTTTATAACTGAAGTGATCCATTGTGCAGTAGGAGTTATTTTTTTTATGCCTCCAATTGTTCCTCTCATCACAAAATATATATTACTTCCAATTTTTGATGCCTGTTTGATGTAATTTCTAATTGTTGTTTCAGGCATACTTGATGAGACAAAGATGTATATTCTTTCATTCTCCGAAAGAATATTATTTTTCTTCATTTGAGAATAATACTGTGTAAGTTTATCTGCTTTTTCACCTCGCAGAATGGCTTTTAATTCTTGTTTAAATTCTTCCACATGCATCTTAAAAACTGGAGACTGCGACATCTGATATGCTTCTTGGGCTTTTTTAATAGCTTCTTCATTATGTGGGATATTAGGTACATTTAAATTTTTAGCTTTCTGATTAACTGAATTTACCATCCCCTCAAGTGATTGTCCATAGCCTACAAGAGCAAACAAGCCAAGGGATGCTAAAATTATGATTGTTTTTAAAACATTTTTCCTAAACAACATTTCACCCTCTGAAATAACATCCAACTAAAATTGTCTGGTGCATTTTGACTCGTTCCAAAAGGAGGATTTTTCCCTGTTTCCCATATAATTGATGGTCTTCCTATGAACATCGGTTCACTCCTTACCGGTTTTAACACGTGCATCTTGTAGTGAGACTTTATCCAGATTGGTGTTATTACCGCACCACAGTAATCAACTGCTGTATCCCAGTGCAGTGCTTCTCTATTCATCTTGTAAACCATTCTTGCTGCTAACCCAGCGTTTGCTTTTATGTAATTAGCCTCAGAAATGCCGCCAGTCAGTGGATAACTGCTTCCCCAACTACCCATGCACCAGAACAGCGGGTCCAGTGGCTTCCATGCAGTAGCAGAGACACTATCCGCAATACAGGCAAGTTGTGCAACGGGATTACCGAAGAGCAGTGCTTCGGGGTTAAGTAAAAATCCTACGAGATCATTATTCCACGTCGGGTCTATCTCAGTTATATAAGCAAGGTCAAAACCTTCAGTAGGAACACACGGAATGTCTACAAATAAATCAAGAATATGCCATACTGGGAAAACGTACCAGTGAGCGTTCTGTTTTGTATAGGGAGTATTTGTATTTACCGACCCCTGTTTTGTTCCCGGCTCAGGGCTCTGTATTTCTACTCCGCCTATTGTACTAAAGCAATAAGGCACTTTTGTTGTTTCAATTATTCGTGAGGGATTCCAATAAGATACGGTTACTCCTAAAACGACATTGTTCCCTCTGCGGCATAGACAGATGATTGCATTGATTTTATCCGGGTCAGGCAAATTACTCGGTCCTTTAATTTCTATACCAGCAATTTCTACAGGAAACATAGCATCCCAGCGAATGTCCGTTACAGGATTAATAAAAGATGCCCTGCATTCCTGTCCTGCACGTGCAGTAACAGGCAAAATAAGTAATCCACAAAACAAAAGCAAAATCAACTTATTTAGAAGTCTGTTTACCATTTTTGTAAACCCCTATTTCATTAATTACCAGCATTCTATTTTGAGCACTCAATATTGATGGAGTTTTACTTACGTGAAACTTTTTTACCATCTCAAGAGTAGCCATATAAACTGTTTTCTTAAGCATTTTCTCTGCCTTTAAAACATCTCCCTGGGTTGCAAAAAGCATAACATTCCAGTTTTTTAACCAATCCTGTTTTTGTAACCATGTTATTTCTTCAACTGAGTTTGCATTGAAAAATACAAGTGTGTAAGGAAAATTCATGTAATCAAGTGGATTGAAACTGAAACCTTTTGGATATATCACTTTCCCATTCTCATCAACGATGTCATAGGGAAGTGTATAGGTAGGATCAACGCTAAACATTCTATCCTGCCTTGCCTTGCCAAGATTTAAGGAAACTTTAGTTACCTTTGGTAAAGATTGCTTATACTTGTTCATAACTGCTTGCCAGTTTATACTTTTTACTTTACTCATGAGTTCTTCGTAAGCATCTGGTTCTGCAATTGGATAGGTTGCACCGTTGGTACCTATCACCTCTGCTTTTATATCAAAGCAAAAGATCACAAAAATTATTAATGCTAAAATAAAACTTTGAATTTTCACCTTAATACCCCGGTAGTGTTTTTACATTTCCTGAAGTACATATCATATCCTGCCCGGCAAGTCTCAATGTTTGTAATAATGTGGAAGCGGCACCAAAATCATTCATGCATCTACAGGGAATATCCATTTCCTCCCCTGCTTGTACAGGGCAAACTCCTTTTTCGCAGGTTCTGTAATAATAAACATACTGTCCTGTTTGCCCTGCCTGTCTGGCATTTACATTTCCTGCTATACCTACTTGCGTATCTTTCATTGCTACTCTTACCCTACATGCTTGTTCACATGCATCAGACTTAGTTTCTGTCCCTACCAAAAAAATTTGATTAGGATAACTTTTCCATTGATTATTTTCGTATCTTATGTCGTTAAAAGTGATTTGTCCTTGAGATTCGTTGTATTGAGTTGATGGTACTATTGTAGCAAGCCTCTGTTTTGCTTTTGATAAATCAACTCCTTGAGATATGCAAGTGTAGATTCTTTCAATCCTCCAGTAGTCAGGGCAGTATTGTTGCCCACAGAAAACTCTACATTGAGGCAAAGGTCTTAACCCTGTTCTTATTCCATTTTTGACAGTATAGACACCGTCAATTATTTCGTCTTTTAAAACGCAGGTAGGGTCTTGTTCAAATGTGCTACATGTATCACTAATACTTTCCTGTTTTTCACAATAATCCTGCACTTCCACATTCACAAGTCCGTATCCTTCACCACATCCGCACACTGCAACTTTTGTTTTTGTTCTTAAAATACTGTTAGGAGCAACCGCATTAAAGTAAGGAGTTACGTCTACATTAAGCTCCCATCTCCAGCTTGTACTAAGTTCGCATGCGCCAGGAGGACCACCCGTAGGAGATGTCCAGTTTCCATAAGGACCGTTCCATGCAAGAGTATCATTAAGCCAAAACTGAATCCAATCATCCCATGCTGCATAAACTATTCTTGCACTTTTTATCTTATCTGGTTTTTTAATTAATAAATCGTAATACAATTGGTGAATATCACAACAACCACACCAGTAGTCATCTCCCTCCCACCCTAAAACGACTTGAATACATTTCTCCCCACAGGCACGAACCTGTCCCCCATTGCCACTAACAGGGGATATGATGTCATAAAGCCCTAAACGAAGTTCATTGGTGTTTCTTGTAACAGCACATGAATTAAGAACAAATTGAGTCTGTTGATTAGCTGCTACTATAAGGTTGTAGTAACTATCAGGTTGACTCTGTTGAGATATAACAAGAGATTCAACCGCATTACCAATAGACATTGGAGACTTATAATAAACCTCTGGAGATAATGCTCCAGAACCTCCTTCTGCTATTGTACAATCTTTTGTTTTTTGTCCATAAAAGTATATAACTGCACCATCAAGTCTGGCATCAGAAACAGCATACCGAGGATTTGCCTGTTGAAATGCCCCCGCTACTGCACCACCAAAAATTTTTAAAACATAACCTATGTTTGTCCATACTAAATTGCTACCACAGGAACTGTTAATACAAAAACAACCGCTTAAATCAGTCAATCCTACCAACTCTGTTGTTAATTGTTTTGTTTCTTCATTGTATATAAACAATTGAGGTCTGCAATTCATCCACGTTCCGGGATCACAAGTAATAAATCCATTTGTGCATATACCTGATATGTTATAAAACGCAGCGGCTTTATCCATTTTTCCGTCTAAATCACTATCCCAATACACATCAGCATCAAAATCTCCTGTTCCTTTAGGCTTAATTAATACAGTTAAAAACTCCTTGCTACTTGGGCATACCAATTGCACCTGCCCACTTAGCGACTGGTCAAGAGTTTTAAGTAAATCACTACCAAGTAATGGATTCATTAAGTTTTTTCGTAAACTCTCTTCTGAACCTGCTCTTTGTTTTAAAAGGTCTCTACTTGATTGAGCAGCAGTTTTAGGGTCAGAGTCTCCAGCAGTTAATGAATTTATGCAAAAACAAATAAATATAACCAAAGTCAGTAACCCTATAAATACATTACTCCGCATTTATCTCCCCCAGTTCTGCTGAACCTGTTGTTTAAGTTGAGGTTCAAGATTTTGTCTTATATTACGCTGTATGTCTTCAATATACTCGCTGAGGTCAATTTTGTTAAAATCAAGTGCTTGAAACTCTTCAGGTAGAAAACCTCTGCAATTTGGAGATTTTGGATCGCCCCATGCACCATTAGGTTGAAATCCTTTAAGTTGAGGTCTTCCCTGTTCGTGTATTATTCTTGCAAGTTTACTGTTGAAACAACAGAAACCTTTGGCTTTTTGCACACAGCCAACGAATTTCCATTTCTTAATACAGTATTCACCAACCTCATGGCAGTATCCAGAATCGTTGAAAGTAGACGTCATAATATCCTGTTGATCACATTTTTTCATAAATAAAGCCATTGCTAAACCTACGACTGCCGTTGCTATATTTAACACACTTCCATATTCAAGAGCTACTAATATAGACTGTGCAGCCACATTTACCGCGGAAGAAAGAACAGGGTCTTTTATTATCATAGATGTAGCTAACCCAACAACAGAGTTTGCAAGCCCTGATTGTTTTAAATATTCCGACATCGTACTTGCAGTTAGTGTATCTGCCGAGATACTTGTATCAATGCGTACAGTCATTCCACCTGAGACAGGGTTACCGTAGGTTAACGCCCCTTGTTTTATCATCCCATCTACCCATGCTTGTGCTTGAGTTCCTGTTAAAGTACCTGCTACAGGGTGAACAACTTTATCTACTACGCCATTGTTAAATGTTATTATTGCGTAATTAGCAGATAAACTTTTAACTGTAAAAGTTCCGACATTTATAGCCTGATATACACCAGCTATTGTTTCTGCTACTTTTCCTAAATTCCCTACTCCTCCTCCAATAGACCCAGTAGAATCGTAAAGTTTACCTCTGGATTCGTTACAACAGTTATGAAAACCAGTATCTACTCCTGATTTTCTGCATCTCATGCCTTTGCCGTTAAAAATATATATCGTTCCAAGACAATTGCCCTGTTCGTCTCGTGGTCCGTCATCTTCATATCCACTGGGTATAACATCCCCTTCATCTTGTAGTTGGTTTTGTGTGATACACTGATACGAAGAACACATCCATTGATTGTTTACCTGCTGGCATTGATAATTCCCAAGTGGACAGCCATACCCTGTAAAACACCCCTGAGGTTGTAAGGTTCCGGTGCTACAGGTTGCAGTTGCTTCACATTTGCCCGTAGATGGGTTATATGTTCCACCTGCTGGACAGGCAGTATGACAGGATGTGGTACATTGGTTCTGAGTATCGTATTGAACTCCATTCAGAGAACATTGCCACTTTGTAACTGTAGAACTATGTGTTACACATGTTTGCCCTTTTGTACAGGTAGGAGGGTTACCTGAACAAGAATAAGACCCTAGCGGGCAACTATACCCTGTAAAACAACCCTGAGGCTGCAAAGTTCCTGTACTACATGTTGGATTTAGTTCACATTTTCCTGTTGAAGAATTATATGTTCCACCTGACACACAAAGTGGTGTGATGTTATAGTTATACCCCCCCATTGTATATGACCAATAACTACTGTTCCAGTTTTCATAACAATAATATTTATAGTTATTAAGAAAACTATACTGTGGTGGAAGAGGAGCGTATGAAATATAATTTATAGCAGGATTCCAACAACTTGACGCATAACAAAGATTTATATCTTCTATTTTTACCCAACTTCCGTTACTGCACACAAATCTGGCCATCATATCGCAATTATTCCACGAATGATACCTCCCCCCACCAGCAACAACATCACCATTTCGGGCATAAGGAAGTCTAATTGGTAAGGGACTAGTACAATAATACTGACACCGCTCACACCACCGCCAACAATGTGCAGTATATCCAGTTGCAGGGGCACAATTCCCGGCTTCAAAAACAGTTGATTCACATTTCTGAGTTTGAGAATTATATGTATATTCTGAAGGACAGGACGGCTGTTGGTACTGAGGAAAACATTGTGCAGTCTGCAAACAATTATTATTACAGGTAGTTAAATCACTATAAATCTGCCCATTTGTAGGGCATTGATAATCAGTTACAGGTACCTGCCGAGACGAACACACTCCCTGAGTAACAGTTGCTTCACACTTTTGAGTCTGAGAGTTATATGTATACCCTGAAGGACAACTTGGTTGCTGATACTGAGGATTACATGGAGTTAATCCCTGAGAACAAATGTATCCCTGCGGTGTCTGTGTGCATGCAAAGATTTCATTTTTTTCAACATCGCCATTACCATTCAAGTCAACTGCACAGGAATTGTCAGGCATTGTATAACCCGGTGATTCACTGCCTCCACTAACATTAACTGATTCACATTGTTTTGTTTGAGCATTCCAGACGTATGCACCTGGGCAAATAGGGTTTGAAACACAAACTTTATTTTCTGTTGAATATATGTAGGGAGACGGGCATTTTCCGTAAACATCCAAAGGTGCTGTCGTGCAGAAACCGATAGTGCCATTGAACGATGTAGGATAGCCCCCATCTGCAGGAGTACAAATAGGCGTTGTGGTATCTGCATAGACAATCTGCATTTTAAACAACTGTTTTGGTAAAGGTAAGTGCGAAAGATACAGAAAATCAAAAACCAGAGTTTCAAAAAAAAATATTAAAGCTATTAATATGGAAGTTACAGTTTTAACCATTCCTATACTTCCTTATCATCTCCTCTATTGCCTGTTCGTAACTCATCCCCTGAGAAACCATCTGCTCAATTTCTGCAATTTCTTTAGGGTTGGACGTGTAAACGTAGTAAGAATAAGGGTCAACTTCTAACCGTACTATACCAATTCCAAAAGTATCACTATGTATGAAAATTTCCGAATATTTTGGAGCATTGTACTTTACCGATTTAAGTAAATTCATAGTAAAATCATCAAAAGTGATTAATTTTAAATCCTTTGCTCTTTCAAAATCGCTACTTTCAAGGAAAAATCTGAATTCACTTGATGAGTTGATAACATCTCCAACTCTACCAAAATGTTTTAAATCAAGTATGCTTTGAGTGATTATCCCGAAACTACCTCCATACTTTCTTGCTCTACGATAACCTTCTTCAATAACCTTTTTAAAAACTTCTGTATCCTGTAAAAACTGCCATGCCTCATCAAAAATAACCATACGAGGGTTTTGTCTATCACTTAAATACAAATCCATCGTTGTCATGTTTATAACCTGTAACACCACGACCTTAAAAAGGTCTTCCAATGCTTTTAAATGCTCAAGTTCAAGCACTACAAAATCATCATGTTCTATGTTGAAATTAGATTTCCCATTAAACCACCTTCCATATACACCACTGGAAGTGAACTTGCTTAAATTAAATGCAAGATGAGTAGCTATTAATCTGAAATCTTCAACGCAGGCTTCTTTGCCTTCACATAGAATTTCTTTTTCATCATAGTATTCAGGAAATCTTGCTAAATACTGTTGAACGTAGTCTATACAGGCATCTTCATCAAATCTGTTTATTGCCCATCTAACCGCTGCGCCTATAAGGTTAACAACACTTTCATGGTTCACTCCTTGTGGTAATACTCCCGTTGAGGAAATAGACATTTGTAAAATGATATTCGCAATAACTGGAATATCGTTTACAGGGTCTTTTATGTTAGAGAATGGATTTATGCATATATCACTTTCAGGAGAAAATTCAAGGTACTTGCCATTAAACATTTTTACCAATTTTTTATAGCTACCACCAATATCTACAATTCTTATTTTTGCTCCCGCTCCATAGTAATTTGTAACAATAAAGTTTGTTAAAAAAGATTTTCCTTTACCTGAAGGTGCTGCAATGTAAAAGTTATAGTTTGACGCACCTTTACTAAATAAATTTATCCCTATAATTTGTCCTTTTCTGCCCAAAAACATCAGTACAGGTTCTCCAGTCCCACAATAATCTGTCTGTAAAGGGCATAATGCAACCAATGTCTCATTTGGCACTATAAAATCTCTATCTAGTAAAGTTATTGTTTTATGGTCAATTATGAATCCAAAAGGTAAACTGTAAATAAACAGCGGAGTAAGTATAGTTTTGTCTTCCTGCATTACTGCACCTGTTGATTCCCAAAGCCTTATCACTTTATACGTTGCTGTTCTTGTCTGTTCCTCATCTTCCGAATAAACCCAAACTATAGGAATAATTCTGAAAAATTTTTCTCCCTTGTCTATTCTGTCAATCGCCCAGAAAAATTCTTCCTTTTTTCTCATAAGAGAAGGTATGAGAGAACCAACTGCCTGTTGCCCGAATACAAGATTGGCTTTACCATGCAGTTTAGTCTTCATATCTTCAACCAGTATGTTCAGGGTAAACCAGAAGGGTGTATTTATTTGCAGAATATCTCCTGATACCCCATCATAACTACCTGTAACCCTGTTAGCCCAGAATGCATCTATTTCTGCAGGTAAGTTCTTTACTGTTACACATCTGAAAAATCTTTTTGCTTTTTTCCCATCTGGCATACTCCCTGTAATCTCTATCGTATTTTCTCTTACATTGATTTCAGTTTCAGAGAGAATAACTTGCTTATTAATCGGGCTGTATGGATACCATAATTCAGGATTTTCAAAATTTCTCAAATTTAACACTTTTCTTAAAAAAGAAATATATGTCTCAACCCCTACATGCTCAGGTAATAAGTTTGCTGCATGTAAAGTTTCTTTTGTGGAAGTTATAATTTCTTTTAACTGAGTTTCACTTACATTTTTTGCTGGCATTTTTATAGTAAAAAATAAACGATAATTTCTTACAGGAGGATTACCATATTTCTTGCTTTCATAGTGTTTTCTTAAAGACTGATAGCTTTTTTTGATATAATCAGGGGCATACACTTTTGATTTTTCGTAATGGTCAAGATATACTGAAACATCTGGGTCAGCATATAATATAAACTGGAGAACACTACCAACAGGATAGCCGATACGGAATAGTCCTTCAAGAACTTTCAAAGCTTGATAACCAAGTGCAAGAACAGGGCAACATTCAAACATTATTCCATAAGTGTCATCCTGATTGTAGAAAATCTTTCTTGTTTCATCAAAAGCAACAGGAGATAGGTATTTACTTAATTTGTCCCTTCTTAAATTGTTATATAATTCTGCTCTTTCCAAAGAGGTTAATTCAGGTTCTTCTTTTTCTAAGCCTAAAAGTTTTAATAACATCTTACTTCACCTCTTTATCTTTATTATTTTTTTTCCATAAAGGAGAAGGTTCTGTTGGATCAAGGCTTGTTCCTTTTTGAAACTCATAAATTCCATATCTCTCTGGCACTTCCCCCTCCAGCATTCTTATAGCTCTTGCCGTTCTTATATATATCTCATCAAGAGATATTACCCCCGCACTTATAGGCATATATTGCCCTGTTTTTTTGCTTACAAGTATTATCGTTGGAGTAACTTCAATAGCGAAAGTTCTTTGAGCAGATGGATTTTTGGTTATATCAACCACTTTTATAGGAATACCATCAGCTTCCGCGTATTTTAAAATCTTTAATTGGCTTTCACAATAGGGGCAATGAGGTTGTACGAACACAATGTAACCATACTCTTGTGCGTTTTTTCTTGCAAACTGTCTTAGTTCACTTTGAGTTAGCTCAGCTTTTTCAAATAGTCCCGGACCCACAATTGGTATATCTCTTTCCGTGCTGAGTTCAGGATATTTTTGCCATACATACCCTGAATAGTGAGTAAATAACAATGCCTTTTTTCTTGCTACATCCTGTAAATTGTAAAATTCATAAACATTTTCCTCTGTTGGTCTCTGAACAGCAAGCTTAAGGTAATAATCGTAAATTTTTTTAAACTCATCAGGATGCATGTAGAGAAGTTCCTCATAAGAGTACTCTTTAAGAAGTTTTGGTTTCCATTGTTGCTCTTTAGAGTCTTTATCCTGTGTTGCTACTTCCTTGTTTTCTTTTTCCTCTTTTTTAGGAGCAGGTTTTACATAATTCTTATACCACCACCAGCCTTCCTTTGTCGGAGAATAGTAAAAAGGAGTGTTTTTCTGGTTATCTTCTGCTTTTTTAGGTTCAGTTTGAGCGTATCCAGAATATGTAACCAGAATAACAGCCAAAAAAATTATTATGCTTACTATTTTTCTCGTCATATTATTGGAATTGTTTTGCAAAGTATTTTGCTAAAAGGTACTAACCCAAAGTATCTGGAGTCATAACTGTCCTTGTGAGTTCCTGCAACAAAGTAATAACCATCTGGTATTCTGATTTCACAATAAGAGTTCCCTTCATTATCAACTTTTTTTGCAGCGAGATTTAATTTATCTTGAGAAGGGAACATACAGGGATTAAATGGAGTTACAGGTTCTCCTGTTTTTGTTTTATGCTTTGCAGCCCCTATAAAAGAGTCATTACAGTAGTAATCATCGCCTTTTATTTTTAGAACACTACCAGGAGCACAAAAAACTTTTTTAGTAAGATAACGACCTTTTGCAATAGGGTCATCAGGATCGGACATTATAATAACATAATCGCCTTCTCTTATCTCTTTTGAAAAACTTTTAATGAACAAAGTTTTATTAAGACTTTCTCCTGTTGATATAACCAACGAATTGGCAATGCCCCACCCAAACAATGCAGAAACAACTAAAATCACAATAACAAATAGAGCCCTTCCTTTGTTTTCTTTAAACAAATTAATTTTTCCCATCAGAAGTTTTTGTTCTTGTTTCAATTTTTGGTGTAAGGTTTTTAACACGATCACCTCCCAAAATTACATCTGAAGTTATAATTACATTTCTTTTTGGAGTTGAATTAACTATTGCTTCTACGACGTCAATCCTGCGTTGCAGTTCTTTATCATCAATCTGTCCTGTAACGTAAAGGTCTCTAAGCGTTGCTACATACCCCTTAAGGTCAAATGTAACTATCTTCTGGCTGAAAAACTGATCGTAAACGAACACCACTCCTGACGAAACTACGAGAGAAATTAAAACCGTTACAAGTATTTGTTTTAGTCTCATTTTTTCTCCTTTGCGTCAGTATTGCTTTTGTTAAGTAAAGATTCAATTAAAGGAATATTGGCCCCGTATACTGGTTGACCATTCACGACCAGAAAAGGAGTTCCTCTCACTCCAAGCTTGTTTGCAGTTTCAGTATAAAAGTTTATGGTGCTTTTTGCTGATTCCAGACATTCAGGGCTTACCTTAAAATTTTTCCCCGGTGTAGACATTATTTCGTGATAAGCCTTCTCTTTGTTTTTACTGCACAGCAGGTAGCTTATTTTCTCCTGAGAACCGTTATGAAATGGCAGGAAGAACAGGTATTCCGTTACGTCCTTTCTTTTGCTCATAAATTGATATACTTTCTGACAGAAAGGACATTCAGGGTCAGTAAAAGTGATAACTTTATTCTTTCCTGTGCCTACTTTAACAGCTTTATCAAGAGGTAGAGATTCAATCTTTTTAGCCATTAATTCCTGTCTGCGTTCACCGGTAATAGATTTGCCTGTAGTTGTCCACAGTTCACCAAAAAAGACGTACCCGTCAGGATGATAATAAATGATTTGCCCCCCTGTTCCAACAACTTCGTATATCCCTTTAACTGGCGTTTCTTGAACGGACTCTACATCAAAATTCGGGAAAGTTGATTTTAATCTTTTAGCGATTTCATCTAAGGAGTTCGTGCTTTCAGCATAGAGAATTCCTGTTACAGCAACAAAAAGAAGAAAAGCCACCATTGATACTAACATTGTTGTTTTTTTCACGTTATCCTCCTTTTTTTTTAGTTTTTACTTTTTATTATTACTGCTTGACTATTCTGCTCTGGTGTAAGTATAAGGCTTTATAACTTCATAGATTTTTTTGCTATACTTGACTCTTTTGTAACTGCTTGTTGCATTGTAACAACCAACAGCCTCCCAGGTGTAGCCAAGTTTCTGTATGCATTGACTTAATATCCATGCTCCTACGTAAATGTTGTAACAAGGGTCCCAGAGCCAGCTAACATTTTTAAGTCCATAATTCTTTAAAACAGGTATCCATGACGAATTAATTTGCATCAAGCCAATATCGTAAGTGCCATTTTTATTTTTATTGAGAGCGTAAGGATTAAAATTACTTTCTACTTTGGCAATTCCCCAGAGTAAGTGTGGGTGTATCTGATAATATTCTCCCGCTTGAATAAAACATTGATTTAAACTTTCAGCATTAAAAGTAAATTTTTTTTCATTTTCATAAGAAGTTTGTGCGAATGCAAAAAGAGTCATAAAAACCACGCAAATGACCAATAAACTCTTAACAAACATGCATGGTCTCCTTGCTGCATTTGTTTTCACAGAAATGACGACTTGATGTTTGTTTTCTTGCATTCAGAATTTTTTTTGCTTTTTTAACTTCTGGTTCCACTTTTTGCATCACTTTTTGAGCTTTTGCAGCACCTACAATAAAACAGAGAAGCCCGTAAGCATTTTTTTCCCAGAACTTTATCACTTCTTCAGGGGAGTCATTGTACTTTTTTAAAAACTTTTCGGTTTTCTGTGGATTTTTAATGTAGTTGCACAAATCTTTATAGTAAAGATGAACCAATTCGGCAAACAAGCGTTTTAAATAGGTTAATTTTGGATTATTATAGTCTTGATCTGCGTAATAAAACATTTTTTCACCCCTTTCTTTAATTTTTTGTTTGTTTAATAAAAGTTATTAAATCATCAAGACTTTTAACCACCAGAGCAATTCCGCCCCTTGATGCAACATCATCAAGAAACTGTTTTTGTTTTTCTGTAAGCTTACTGTTAACCTTGCACTCAATTGCCACAAATTTGCCCTCAGGACTGCAAGCAATAATGTCTGATGCTCCTGCCTTACCCATTTTTATCGCTCTTTTCCCGTTTTTACTTTCAAGAAAAATAAATCCTGAATTATTTCTTAAAACGATGTAACCATTGAGAGAAAGATAATCCATACAAGCCCTCACTAAAGCAGACTCTTTTTTTGAGTTTTTTCTTGTTTGCCCTGTGGGGTGATTATTCTCTAAAAATTTTTCCCCATTGTTCAACAAACTCTTTAACAGGGCTTTTGTTGTTTTGCTTCTTATTAATAGCATTAAATGCTTCCTCTGATATTTTGATTTCCTCAATCACGAAAGTATTTTCCAGATAAGGGGTAATTGATATTAAAAATTTGTCATCTTTCATCTCAATTATCATTGTTGCCATTATTTTCTCCTGATTTTTGTATGTTTTTACTTAAAGTTAAGTTTAGAGAGTTAATTTTTTCAGCGTAATCAGTTATTATTTTTGCAATTTTATTTACCCCTTCAAGGTTGCCTGTATTGGAGTACTCAAGTCTTACCCTGCCAAGTACTTTGAAACCAATTGCTATCTGGGCACATTCGTTTGAGCGTGGGATAAAAACCATTGCATTTCTTGCCCTTGCAAGAGTTTCTTTCACTTCGTCTCTGTCATTCAACTCCTGCCAATTTTCGTGATTGTAAGCATAAAGGGATGGAACGACCTTTTTAATTTCTTCCCAGAGAGAACTGCTCAGCTTTTTAACTTCTTCAATTGCTTTTTTTGCATCCTGCAAAGAAACAGTAAATCCCGTGTTTTTCATGATGTTGTTCACTACCTTGTCAAGGTCAAATATTGAACGAACAATGTTTGCAGGGATGGATGCGTTGCTTACCCTGATAACGATGCTTCTTGGATTTTGAACCAATCTCTTCTTCTTTTCAATGATAATTTCCTTTTTGCTTTTTGTCTGGGTCTCCGTTGTTTCTGTCATTTTAAGTACCTCCTTGAGATGATTTAATTTCAATATCAATATTACCTACAAGGCTTTGTAATATCTTTTTTGCCGTGATAAGATTCTTCCCTTTTTCTCCTACGAGAATCCCCACAGAACCATTTTCCGTATATACGGTTGCCTGCCCAAGAGAGCGAAAGTAAATAACCCTGCTGATTTTTTCTTCAAAAACAAGCAGGCTTGCTATAAGGTCTTCAATGTCCGGTTTGTAACGAACAAAAACAAATTTGCCTTCAGGGAAATATTTTTTGATTTCATCAGAGTTTTTTATGTAAGCGTGAAAAATTTCATTGAGCTCTTTGTTAGTGTATTGCCTGTCAGTTTTTATTAGAATTTTGAAAAGATTTTGAAAAATAGCAACCTTTTTTATCTGTAATCCGTAATTGGTTAAAATATCCCTGAAAAAATACTCAAGAATTTTTCTGATGTATTGAGGGCTTTTCTGGCTAAGGAAAATTGTTGCCCCTTTAACCTGAAAAACTGCCGCCCATCCTGAATCGCCGATTTTGTAGTCCTGTGCTGCATGAGTCTTTGGCAAAAGTGCAAAAAGGTCTGTTCCTGAAATGTGAACAAGATAAGCGTTTTTATCGGGGTCTTTTCTTACAACGATAAAAGGAATAAGGTAGCCAATTTTTATTAAAAATTGCATGTATTTTTTTATTACTCTCAAAACCTAAAAAATGGTTTAAAATTTTTTTGCAAAAAAAGTAATATATAAATAGATTTAAATTAAGTAGATTCCGAAAAAATTTAAGAATTTTCTTCTCCCCCCTTTTTTCTGTTTCCCCCTCAATGTAGGGCTTTTATTTTTTTAGTTTTTTATTTTTTTAGTTTTTTTATCTTTTTTCCCCTTTTTTTCAGAAATTTTAAGTTGCCCTACATTGTAGGGATTCAGAAAACCTTTAGGGAGGAGAAAAATGATGAAATATCAAGTAGTGGAGAAAATCAATTCAGATTTCCTGTCAAAGGTGACAGGATTAAAAAAAGAAGCAATTGAAGAAGTGTTCATGATTGGAGACACCTTTAGAATCAAAGAAAAAAGGTTTAAAATTATTTACAGAACAAAAGAAAACAACGAGATTATTTTCATTTGTCATGTATGGAATTAAGGCGGGGTTATCCCGCCTTTTTTTGTTTTTAAAAACTATGTCACGACATAGTTTTTGTTCGGGAGCTTCCAACGAGAGAAAAAATTTTTTTATTTCAAAAAAAATAGCATACCAGCCAGGAGGGAAAAACTAAGCAGATATTCTGCTGGTGAGCCTGTTCTCATTAAGCCTAGAGTGAAAACTCTTTTTGTTGGATGCAGTACAGGAACGGTTGAACTTAGAGCATCCTCAAGCACATGCAAAATGCACCCAATAGAGAGAAAAAATCCTCCATAAAAAAGGAGATAAATCAATGTTTCTGAATTAAACACAGAAAAAAGGGATATATATTTGCCGACAGGGAAAACCAACGCATTAATTTTTAATTTGAATTTCAGATAGCTCCATAAAAAAATTGCCACTCCGATGTATCCAGCAAGCCAATGACTGAGTCTTCTATGATTTTTTCTCCACCTTTCACTTTCGTAATCGTGTCCTTCAACTGCATCAGGGATTATGCTGCCAGCTGCCGCAATAACGCTACCTGCAAAATTCCCTGTTAAAAGCATGGTAATTGCAAAAGTCGAAATTTTATGATTTATCCACTTCATTGCCCCTCCTTTTTTTTAAGGAATGAATCCATGCTTTTATGTCTTTTACTTTGAATCTGTATTTACCATTCACTTTTTCAGCAGGGATAACTTTGTTTTTGACCTTATAGAACGTGTATCTGTAAGGCAAGGAAAGTGCTAAAGCAAGAGCGTCTATACCTTCTATGGCTTCATCATCTTCAAATGTTGAAAGTTCCTCCGGGATTGTGGCGTCAAATTTCAGGGAATTTTTTATCCAATTGATGATGTCTTCAACGTCATAGAGATAGTATCTGCCAATTTTAACCTTTTGCAGAACAATCCCTGCTCTCTCGGCATAAACCAAAACGTTTGGTTTAATATTGAGAATTCTGCAAACTTCCGTTTCGTTAAGCAGCAATTTTTTCAAATTTTTTCTCCTTCCATTTTTTTAGTTCTTCAAGTGGAAATCTCAAAAAATGCCCTATCTTTATGTATGGAAGGTTGTGTTTTTCCATGTACCAGTTAAGAAGAGTTCTGCTTTTTATGCCAAGCAGTTCCATTGCTTCTTTGGTTGTAATGAGGATTTTTTCTAATTTTTTCTCTTCTCTACCCATTTTTTTAAATCCTCCACATTGAAAAGGTAGTTTCTTCCCGTGAGCCTTATATGAGGAATTTTTTCTTTTTTTAAGGCTCTCTTTAACTGTTCTGGTTTTAAACTTAACATGTAAGCTGCTTTTTCAATATTTACCAGCATGTATATTTATTACTTCTGGTTTTTCTCAATAAGAAAGCATGTGATTAACGTGATCCATAATGCCCTGGAATTCACTTAAACAGGTCATGGTTTTCTTTTGAGGAAAGAAAAACAGGCTTTGTAATTTTTGCAAAGTTTTTTTGCGTTTCCTGTTTCAATAACTACGAAGTAGTTATTGAAAGTTTTTTTCTTTATTGTAGGTTTTGTATATAGTATTCAATATCTAATACCAAACCAACAATAAGAATCTAATAATACATACTCTCTTTAGTTGGATCTATAATCGTACGCTTTATAATGAGCTATTAATATGTATTATATTCCTTACACCGGTTAATCGCAAAAAAGTTTTTATTTTTCAATAATTTACAAAAATTAAAAAAAGGATTTTGGCAAACAAGGGCAAATTAAGCTAATTTTAACCCCTCTGCCGGGAAGTACTTTCCCGTATCCGTAAGGGAGGAGCATTTACATTTCAAATTAAATTGACCATTTTAGTCAATGTAATCTGTTTTCAAATTAAATTGACCATTTTAGTCAATGTAATCTGTTTTCAAATTAAATTGACCATTTTAGTCAATGTAATCTGTTTTCAAATTAAATTGACCATTTTAGTCAATGTAATCTGTTTTCAAATTAAATTGACCATTTTAGTCAATGTAATCTGTTTTCAAATTAAATTGACCATTTTAGTCAATGTAATCTGTTTTCAAATTAAATTGACCATTTTAGTCAATGTAATCTGTTTTCAAATTAAATTGACCATTTTAGTCAATGTAATCTGTTTTCAAATTAAATTGACCATTTTAGTCAATGTAATCTGCCCGAGGAATATATATTTATATGCCAACTATAACTGGAATAATTATAAACCAGATAACAACCAAATCAGGAACATGGGTTCAGCTTAAAAGCAGAACCTGGGTTTATATTCCTGATGTGATAAGTGATTCCCTTTTAGGGGCTAAAGGAAATTTTTGCGGAGAAAGAAAACAACGAAAAGGATGTAAACCTTTTATTTATGCTAGAGAATATTCTATCCCTGAATATTTTGATATTCAAAAAGTAATACCAAAATTAGTGCAATATTTAGAGAAAATAAATTTTAAAAACAAATCGCTGTTGAAAATTCAGATCATTCTGAATTTTCTGGTTTATTTATTTGTAATTGGAAAACTTACTCTGATGAAGAAAATCGCAAAGTGGAAATCGGAAAAAATCTTGCATTATTGTAAGTATCCCTACGAATTTTATCTTAACGGACATCTTGATTATCCTTCAACAGACGTTATAGCACAGGCTTTAATGATTGATGAAAAACAGAAAATATATCCTCTTGCTTTCTTTTTGCTTGAACATGCCTATAAAAATGGTAAAGAAAACATAAAAGTTGAGGAACTTTACAGTGCTGTAAATAAAAGGTTGAGAGAAAAAATTTCTTTAGATGAATTCATAAAAATCATATCATCAGGGAGGAAGATGGTTCTTGTTGACGATAAAGTGTTTTTAAATCGTGTTTATTATCTTAAACAGAAGTGTCTTGAAATTGTATCAAAGAAAAACTCTCCTTCTCTCTCTTTATCAGGTTTACCCGAGCAATTGAGTGGAATTCTTTCATGGAAATACAGCGTTTTAACGGGAACAGCAGGAACGGGAAAAACAACACTTGTAAGACAATTAAAAGACAGCAAATTAAAAGTAATTTTTACAGCCACAACAGGAAAGGCAGCGAAAAGAATAGATGAGTCAGCTACCACGATACATGATTTGCTTGGATTTGGGCCTAAAGGATTCAGGAAAGACAGAATTAACGCAGACGTTGTGGTTATAGATGAAGCAAGCATGCTTACATGGCAGATTCTTTATCATGCATTAACAAAGATTGACGGGCATATAATTTTTGTTGGTGATCCTGAACAGACTTCCCCTGTACAGGGTTCAGCAGTTTTTCAGGAGTTAATTAATGCAATGCCTGAAGGCTCTGTTAAAAAGCTTAATGTGGTTTACAGAACGCAGAGAAATGAAAGAGTGCTTATGAAATTGAATAAGTACAGTGCTATCCAGAAAATAGTGAGTTTGTCTTCTTACATGGAAAGAAAAAATTACAACTGGCAAATAATTACACCACTTAAAAGGACAGCTTATGACATCAACTTAAGACTTCAACATAAATTCAGAGGGAATGGTGATGATAGTATTTTTAAGGTTGGAGACAGGGTAATGTTTTTAAAAAATCTCAGAGTTGATGGAGAGTTTATAGTCAGCAATGGGCAGGTTGGTACTGTTGCTGGCAGGGATGACGGATATTACGTCGTTAAATTTGGCGATAAACTCGTTAACTGTTTACCTGAAGAAATTGACCTTTCTTATGCGATAACCATCCATAAAGCAACAGGTTCTGAGTATGATTATGTAATCTGTTATATCCCTTATGGTGTAAATGGAGAATTTTTGACTGATGATTTAATAAAAGTTGCTTTAACCCGTTCAAAAGTAAGAACCTACGTAATATGTGAAGATGTCAATACTTTGCAAAAGTTAAAAAACTATCTCAGTTTAGAAAAAAAACTATGTCATGACATAGTTTTTTAAGGGTAATAAAAAGATATGCAAAAGTTTAATTCAAAATTTAAGCACAATTTTTATTCAGGTAGTAGAAATTTTCACAAATACAGGATAGATAATTTTCCAAATCATCATCAGAGTACTATTCACAGTAACAGTCGTGAAAACTATAATGAAGAGGAAATTCAATGGGACAGAATAATTGATGGCGATCACATAAGAAAACAAATAGAAAAAGTTAAAAAAGGGGAGTTATGAATGTAGAACAGGTTTCAGAAATAACATATCAGGAAATTTTTCAGAAAGCATTATCTCTGATAAGTCGCTCTGAAAAGGCAAGGAAAGATTTAATCGTAGCCAACTTTGAACTTGGTGGGCTCGTATCACAAATTCAGGACAATGCTCAATATGGAGATGGTTCGGTAGTTAAACTTGCAGAAGACCTTACGAAAGTTAAAGGTTATCAGGTAACTCCCGTTTTTCTGTGGGAATGTGCAAGAGTTTATAGAACATTTAAGGGGAATTTACAGAGAGTATGGCAACTTGAAAAGGAATTACAGTTAAGAGGAATACAGATAAGCTGGAGATTTCTTGTCAGAAATTGCACTCCTTTACCTGATCCTGAGAAAGTGCTTGAGGCAGAGGCATACTGGGAAAAACAGATGACGGAGTGGGAGACTGCAATAAGTGAAGTTGAAGAAACCATAGAAAAAAAAGATGAAATTATTGAAAAAATGCCACCGAAGGCAAAAGAGGCTTTTGAAAGTTTTGTTATGAGAGTTTCCAGGGGTAATGCAATAAAGGTCAATTTAAATTCCTCTGATAAACTTGAAGAAGCTTTAAAAAGGCTTGAAAAGGCAATAGACATTTTAAGTGAGATAGAGCCTGAAAATTATGATGAGAGAGTAAGAAAAATTCTTTTTGTCATAAAAGAGAAAATTGAAAAAATTATTGAGAAAATTTGACAAAAGAATTAATAATCAAAATTTCTTTCAGTCTGTACTGCATTACCTGTTCAGACACTTGAAAAAAATTGCAAAGACCTTTCATTGATGGGTTTAATTTCAATACCGATTTCAATTTATCTTTAGGTACAAGCAGCTCTGAGGCAAAAATATTGGCTTCTCTTTCAAGTTGAGAGCTGTTCAGAATAAAATCATCACTATCGTATAGAATTTTGAATTTTTTGAAATGATTTAAAAGTATATGCCCGATTTCATGGGCTATTGTGAATCTTCTATGGTAAAATGATTTTTCAACATTAACACCAATTATATATGGAAAATCCTTATGATCTCCCCTCAGTAAAACCCCTGAAATTTTTGGAAGTTTCTGGAAAATGACCATGGCACCTACAATTTCTGCTGCTTTCTTTACATCCACGGGGAAAGAGTTAAGATCATTCTTCTTCAGAAATTTTCTTGCCAGAGCTCTTATGCTTTCTTCTGTCATGTTCGGAAGTTTTCTTTTTGTAAGCCTGAATTATGTTTATTATACCATCCATGAGTTCATCAAGATTTTCATCCGAAAGGTCTTCCAGATTTCTGAGCAGTAATTCAATCTTATTATTTTCAAGTAGTTTTTTTATGTTATCAGGGATGTAATTGGCAAGTAGCAGGTATTCGTAAACAGATTGCCCGAGAGCCTGAGCCAGAGATATAACTTCCTTTCTTGAGAGAATTCCCCTGTAATTCAGTATAGCATTAAGAGATTTTTCTTCAATTCCTGTTTTTTTGATTATATCGTTTAGTTTGACGTTTTGAATATCTTTTTTTAATCTTTCCACAAAAGCAGCAGGCATACTTTCATCTGAGATGTATTTTTCAACTTTGTCCATCTGAAGAAGTAAATCCCTCGCTTCCGGTGGAATTTTTATCAGTGTCCTGTAAGTGAGAAGTTTTTTCAGTATTTCACTTTCCTCTTCAGCATTTGAAGCGAGAGCCCTTGCAAGTTTTCTGATTATATCATCGCTTGGTATTTGAGGTTTTTCGGGATGTTCAATGGCGTAGATATACATATCAGAGACGCCAACAAGCTTTGCAAGCTGTCTCTGGGTTAAACCCTTCTTAAGTCTTAACTCTTTAACCAGATTTTTAAATTCCAGCAAATTTTTCATATAGGTTAATTATAATTTTTTTTTGCTTAATTGTAAATATAAAAATTTTGTTGTAAAAAATTATTGACATAAATATAAATATTATGTTAATATCTCTTTAAACATATTAAAACAAAAAAGTTTTAAAAAGGAGGTAAAGGATGGATCAGATGATTATTGAAATTAACAAAAGTGATGGAAGAATAGAGGAATTGCTGGAAGAGGCAGGAGAAATTGCCCTGAAGTATTTTAAAGAGATGAAGTTCATAATAAACAAAATAATAAACCAGATAAAGAGATACAACAGGGTGTGTGAAGAGGAGGATTACTGGGAAGAGGCATATATTGCGATTCATACGGGAGTAATAAAATATAATAAGTTCAGAAAATTTTCAGTAGAATTTGACGAACAGGAAGATTTTGAGATTTTTCAATTACTTCAAAATAATCCCACCATGAAATTTGAGACGTTTGCTTACTGGTATCTCCAGAAGAGACTTTACAGGCTTGCTGATATGGGAGACGTTGAGTTTGTTGTTGAGAACGAAAACGGAGAAAAAACAATGATAACTGCTGAAGAGTATCATAAAAATCGCAAAAAGTACAATGGAAATGCAAGATCGGTGCAGAAAGTTTATAGTTTTTCAGAGTTATCTTGCTTAAATGGAGGTGAGGAAGAAAGAAAATATGAACCCATAAATTATGATGATTTTATTAACATAAAAAACAACAGAAAGGAGGAATTTGATGCTAACTATTGATGAATTTATAAAAAATAATGGTATGGTCAAAACCAGAGCTGACGTATATTCACTGATAAAACTTGGAGCTCTTAAAACGGTAAAGAAAGGTAAAAAAAGATATATAATCACTGATAATGATACTAATATTAAAAATATTGAAGAAATTAAAGAAAAAAGAAATCGGAATTTTTCTTTTTGCGTTTCTGAAATTCTCTATAAGAAACTTGCTCTAATTGGACATATAAAAAAATGTAATGTAATAGACGTAGCATTAAAGACATTGGAATCTATAATTGAAAGAAATTGTAAAGATACTAATAAGATGACTTTGAGATTTAATAAAGAGCAAATAATGAAAACAATTGAGCTGGAAGAAAAAATAAAAGAAATAGAAAAAACAATGAAAATGGTAAAGACATTTAAAATAGATGGCAAATATATAAAGAGAAACTTTTTCTTTATTTTCTTTTTTTTAATGTGTTTTGCCGATATACTGGAATATGAAAATTTTATTTACGATAAAGAAAATCAAGAAAAAAAAGGAGGAGTAAAAAATGAAAATCATGGAATTAAAACTTGATGAAATTAAGGTTGACAGGCAGGTATTTGAAGAAAATATAGACCTGGAAGCTCTTAAAAAAAGCATTCAGGATGCAGGAATGGTTTATAACCTTGTAGTGGAAGAAGAAAATGGGGAATACTATTTGAGAGATGGTTACGGGAGATATAAAGTTTTAAAAGAACTGGGATATGATAGGGCAAATTGCATAATTATAAGTGATAACATAAAAGCAATTGCTCTGGCGTATGATTTGAATCTACTCAGAAGACACCTTCCAGATGAAAGAATCAGATACTACAAACTTCAAAAGAAAGCGAAAATTCAGGAAAAACTGAATGCACTTAAAGAAAAGATTGCAGAAAAAATTGATTTACAGTCAGACAGTATTGATTTAGAAGAAGATGAGCTTAAAGTTATTTTCAGGCTTTCAGAAAAAGAAACAGAGATTTTCTGGAATGCGGTTGAAAAGATATACAGGAAAAAATATGAAAACGAAATAAACAGCTTGATTTCTCAAAGAGATGAAAAGGAAAGAAAAATAAAAGAACTGGAAAATAAGACTGTTGATATAGAGAAATTACAGAGGATGGTTCAGGAAAAACTTGCAGAAAAAGAAAAAGAACTTGAACAAAAAATCAAAAAACAACTTGCTTCTGAATCTGAACAGGAGAGAATTGCTTACGAAGAAGAGATTGAAAGACTGAAAGAAATCATTGAGTCATACAAAAGTGATATTGCGGAGTTGAACAGAAATCTAATTGAAACAACAAAAATAATTGATCAACTCAAAAAAGAAAAAGAGGCTTTTGAAGAGGAAAAGAGAAAGATACAGGAAAAAGAAAAAATCGCAGAAGATTTTGCGATGAAGTACAGAAGCGAAATTGAGTACCTGAAGAAAATTGAGATTAAGAACTTGCAAAATAAAATTAAACAGCAGGAAGATTTCTTAAAATCCATATCAAGACCCGAATCAATTATTCTGCAACTTAATGCGTCCAAAAACATGATAAATTCTGCTCTGGAAATCGTTGTTAGGATATATGATGCAATACCTGAGGAAGAGAGAAAGAAAATCGTCAAGGAAGTTAGCGAGATTACAGAACTTCTTAAGGTAATTGAAGAAACGATTAAGAACGGTGAACCTGTTGATACAGTTGAAATTGCAAAACAGAATAATTAAAATAAAAAATTTAATTTAATAAAATCCAGAAGGAGGTATTTGTATGCAAAAACCACTATTCAAAGTTTTATCAGTTCTGGTTCTGTTTGTTTTTATGGTTTCTCTTACAGGTTGCGGACAGATGATTAACGCTATTGAGCATTCAGACATGCAGGTAAAACTGAAAATGTCAGATACCATTTTTCTTGACCCTGTCGTAAAAGCAAAAAACAGAACTGTATATGTGGCAGTTAACAACACATCAGACATGCAGGAAGTTGATACGGGGATGCTACAGAACCTGATTGCAAGCAGGCTCACGGCAAAAGGTTATCAGGTAGTAAGTGATCCATCTCAGGCAGGGTACATCATTCAGGCAAATGTTCTTTATATGGATTATTACAGAGAGACTGGAACCAGGGAAGGAGCAGTAGAGGGAGCACTGGTTGGTGCAGGCTCTGGAGCACTGATAGGGCAGAGCAGAGACACGTCCATAGCATTAGGACTTATTGGTGGCCTTGTCGGTGGTGTTGGAGGAGCATTACTTGGCAAAGCACTCAAGGTTGAAACCTATGCAGGCGTGGTTGACGTTCAGATACAGGAAAAAACGGACAAACCTGTAGTAGGACAGATCGTAACGAACGCACAGCAGGGATCATCTACAACAATACAGACAAAGCAAGAAATTAGTTCAAATTATCAGATTTATAGAACTAAGATTGCTTGTACAGCGCAACAAACCAATATTGATAAAAACGAAGCCGCAAGGGCAATATTAGAACGCATTGCTAACCAGATTGGTGGAATGTTCTAATGTAAAGGGAGGGGAGTCCCTCCCTTTTTTTAAATTTTCATCAAAAAAAGGGGAGAAAAAATGAGAATAAATAAGATATTTGTATTATTTCTTTTTAGCGTGTTTTTGCTTTATGGTTGTGGTATTCGTGCAACTCATCAGGTTGGCACGTGGGAAACAGGCAAGGTAGTCAATCTTCAATTTGCAGACAAAGTGGTGGTTGTGCATACACATAATTTTTCAGAGTATTTAAGACATGAATTTGGTTATAAGTTACCGTTTGATGATATAAAAATTGAAGGAGAAGCTTCAACATGTTTGATTGTGGGCTTAAAGGGAATTTTACCGGGCTATGCAATTATAAATGATAGTGAAATTAACAATGTTAACCCTAATGCTAAAGTAGTGGATATAAGTGTTAAGGAATTAATTTTTAAAAAGAATTTCAGTCATACCGGTTATATAGCAAAAATGAAACTTGAAGTTAAGAATGGTGATAAAGTTGAAGAGATTTCCGCAAGTGGTAATGCTCCTTTATTTAGGACGGCAATGGAAAAAGCATGTGAGGAAGCGGGACAAAAAATAGCAGAGTTGATAGAAAAAAGAAAATCTTCTATGTAGGTGAATTAAAAGGGGGAAGCTTTTTAAAGGGCTTCTCCTTTTTTTTGTTTCAATGCAATATTAAGAAGTAATATCAATACATGCTTGATAAAATTCTTGAACTTAACAAGCAAGGCAAAATAAGAAAAACCTCTGAAATTTATCTTGGAGAGGGAGTAAGTTTAAACAGCGACAATTTTGAAGACTTTAAAATAAGAAAAATTTCTATTCCTCACAGCAAAAGAAACCAGCATTTTGGATGCATAGGAACCACCCGTATTGGAAAGTCAAAACTTATATCTCACATGGCATGTCAGGATATTCTTTCTGGTTTCAGCGTTGGAATATTTGATCCAAAGGGGGATGAAGAACTTTTAAGTTACATTATTTCAGCGTGTGTTCAGGCAGGAAGACTTGAGGAGTTTATTTTTATATCGCCGATACATCCTGATTTTTCTTTAAAAATTAACCCATTGCATTACTACTACATAATGGATGAGCTTATTTATCACGTTATAGCAGGCATACAGACAAAGGAAAAGTTCTTTTTTGACGTTGCAAGAGAAATTACGACCGTTATCGTTAGTTATTACGTTTTACAGGCACTTGCAAAAGGTGAAAAGAAAGCCTCTATAAACTTTTTTGACATAAAACAAAAAACAGATTACGAAGCCTTACAGCAGATAGTTGAAAACGTGAAATTTTATAAAAACCATTCCAACCCTGAAGTGAGAGACCTTGCCGAAGAGGTCATAATACACGCCGAAGAGGCATTAAGGTCAGGAACGCAGTATTTCAGCGAAGTTGCAGGTTCTTTAAGAACGGTACTTACATCATTAACTTCATCGGTTACAGGAAGAATAATTGGAAAGGCAAAAACAAATGAAATAATTAAAAAGCTTGAAACCAATCAACCTGTTATTTTTTATGTCTGCACGGGTGATCAGGTAACCCGATTTACTGCACATTCTATTGCAAGGATATTTGTTTCATCAATACAATCAGCGGTTGGTAGAATCCTTTTGAGTGGGAAAAAACTTAATCCCCCTCTTGCTCTTTATTTTGATGAGGGAGACACAATTCTTTACTGGGGGATTGAGTCTTTGTTTAACAAAGGTGGTGGTGCTAACCTCTGGATACATTTCTTCACGCAGAGTTTTTCTCAGATGATAGATGCAATTGGAGAACAAAAAGCAAGGTCAATTATAGATAATATTTCAACGTGGGTTTACATGAGAGTTAATGATAATGCCACAGCTCAATATATAGAGGAAAGTTCGCCTTATAGAATTATCTGGAAAGTAATTCCAAGTGTTGGTGATGCGAAAGCAAGTTTTTCATTGAGGGAAGAGGAAGAACGAGTGGTTCTTGCAGAGAGGGTTAAAAAACTTAAGCCACGTTATTATTATCTCAGATACGAAGGAGAATTTTATAAAGGGATTGTTCCTTTTATGTCTGAACCATTTATAAAAATTCAATTACCAGATGTGAGGGCTGTGTCAAGTGAAAGCCTTGAAAACATGGAATCTGCTGGTTAAAATTATATTTTTACCTGTTATTATTGGAGCAGCATTTTTATTTTACAAGCTCATCTCCAACCCGCATGAATTCTGGCTTTACATTGAGTCAAATAAATTGTTCCCCCGTATTATAGCATGGATTTCTCTTTTATTAGGGCTTTATGGAATAGCAAGCAGAAGATTTGCGGTATCAACTGCTATATTTTTGTTTTCTATTGCGTTTTTCTTTGCCTACATCGGAAGATTTATTTTTAAAAACATGTATTAATAATTTTAAGGGGAGAATGCAATGGGAAAAGATAGCTCTGTAGTAATAGCCCAACCTTCCGATATAAGGGCAAAGGGTTTGCTTCATGCGTTAAGTGAGATTCAACAGTTTTCTGCTGTTGAATACAGAACCAGCCTGCCAGAGGGAGTTGTTCCTATCCAGCCAAGAATGTCATTCTGGAGTCTTGCAGGTAAAGAGGCTTTTGTTTCAACTTTTTATACGTTTGTTACGGCACCATTTAGTTTTGCAGTTTTTGATAAAATACTCCCTGTATTTGGTAGTTATAACCCTAATATTACGGATAAGATTTTTTCCTATTTGCTATCAGCAGCTCCAACTCTTGCTTTAACAATGCTTATCATGTTTATTTTGACCACAAGAACTTATCTTGGCAAAACCACAGAGAATATAGTTACTCATTTTTTGCTCTCTTATATAGTTGTGAAACTAACTGTTACTCTGATTTTAGCAATGACGTTTATGTTGATTTACGAAAGACAACTTATGGAAAAGTTTTTCATAGAGGAGTGTATAAAACTTGTAAAAAGTAGATTTATTTCCCCTGAAACAAAACTGTTAGTTTATAAATTTGTTGATTGGTTATTAGAATTTAGAGAAATTATCCCTAAAGCGATTAAATTTTCTGTTGCATTGCACGTTGGAGTTGCAGTTGTGCTTTATTGTTCCTTTTTAAGGGCAAAATACAATGCTAAGAAATTAGCCAGGTTAAGACGGGAGTGGGAATAATGGAGATGCATTATTTTTATTTTATAATCGCTTTTTTAGTTCTGGTAACAATCATATACCTGCTAAAAGACATTTTGGTAGATAAATTAAAAAAAACTTTTACGGCCAAACAACAATGTCCTGCATTGACAGTTCCTCTTGAATCTCTCTCTCCATTATGGCTTAAGTATAACAAAGAGTTTAAAGATGAATCGGATAATTATACTGTAGATTTGCTTATCAATAGTTCTACTTCAAGCGTTACGTCAGAAAAACAAACAGAAAATACAGAAAATGACGTCAAGGTTGAAGAAAACGAAATTACAACTGCTAAACTTCATATGGTGAATGAATTTGCTCAGATTGATACCATTGGTTCTTTTTACAATGAAGTTATAAAGCCTTATGAGGAAATTTTTAAACAGCAGAACGTTTATGATATTTTGATAAATGTTTTAAAAATGCTTGAAAAACACGGCAATACTCCAAGTGTCGTGATAGACGTAAAGGACAACGAATCAGTTGATTTGATTTCAGTTAGAGAGAATCTTGCTCAAGTAAGTTTAAAAGAACATACTTTAACAGTTACAAGAGTTATGATTGATTTAATCAAGCAGAATTATTCAGAACCTGAAAACTTTGTCCCTCAGGGAGTGATAATAGCACTTGCTCATGATATAGGAAAAATTCCTGAACTCAGGTTGAGTGGAGTTTACAACTCTTATGACCACGCAATAGTGAGTAGCAACTGGCTTGCGGAACAGTTTACAGGAAAAGATGTTTTCTGGATGAAGCAGGCAATAATGGCAGTAAGAGACCATCACTTTAAAAGCAGAGATCCATTAACTCAAATGCTCAGGGATGCAGATAAACAGGCAAGACAGATGGAGCTTGTACAGTTCAGCAAAAACTACAGGATAGAAAGCATTGATAACTGGTTAGATGTGGATAAGTTGCTTGAACTTTTGTTGCCCAAAATCAATTTGACAGCAAAAGGGAAATGGGATGCTTTTACTCATAAAGGAATTATCTATGTTAAACCTGATTTGCTTTACGAATTAAGCAAGGAGTACATGTTTAACGAAAAAATACTTGACGTTACTATGCTTTATGAATCAGAAAAAGAGAGTGTGTTAAAGAAAATAGTTGATAAAATGAGAGAGAAAAATCTTATCCCTGATTTCATTGCACAGGGGTATGTTTCAAGAAAGTTTGAGATAAAATCAAAGATGCAAATAAAAAAGCAACAGATGGTACTTACGGCAATAAAAGCTGAACCTTTCCTTGATAGAATTGACGAAATAGAGAGAAGAAAATCAGGAACTGCACTTGAATTAATTGAAACAGTTGTACCTGTATGAAAAATGTCAAAAACAATGGGTAGTAAGAGAAAAAAATCAAAGAAAAATAACAAAGAAAATTTAAAACAAGAAAAACAATCATTGAAATTTTTTTTGAGTAAAGGTTTTACGCTTAATCTTCCTTATGAAAGTAAAGAGATAGCTAAAAAAGCAGGATTTAAGTATTTCCCTGATTTAAAAGTATGGATGACATGGGATTACAAGAAAGCATATCAGGTTTTCAGTAATGAACCAGAGATAAAAATATCAAAACAGTTATCGAATTTTTTCAACTTTTGGAAAGAAAATCTCTGGAAAAATGTAAGAGTTATACGAAAGGCAATATTTTACTTAAAAGAAAAATGTGATTTTGCTCAGATGAAAGATAGGCATGGTTTTAGTACAGTAGATAAGAAAACGGGATGGGAACTTGCACGCAAAACAAAATGGGATAAAAAAGACCTTGTGCAGGCAGCATGGATTGTTTACACTCATAGAAAGCAAGTGAAGCATATAATTAGATAGAAAGGAGGGATTTTATTATGGTTGAAGGTTTTGTGAGAGACAATTTTTTATTTTTCTATATTGACAAAGAAACAATTGGATTGGAAATGAAACTTCTTAGTCAAATTGTTCAGCAATATGGGGAACCTATAATTCTAGGACCAATGATAGCCTTGAAACCATTGAGTGGTGATCCCCAGGAAATCTTATCTTCTGTTATTAAAGAATTTCAAATTTTGTGGGATGAATATAAAAAGATTCGCAGCAAAATGGATTGGTAACAAAGAGTGAAAATCCTCCACCCCCGCCATCCCCTTTTTTCGGGTTAGGCGGGGGTTTATCCTCTTATATTCAACGAACAGGTGAAGCATAAAGAATAAAAAGGGAAAAATGATAGAAAATAAATGGTTAAGAAGGTTAAGTTAATAAGGTTGATAACAAACTGTCTGTAATTGACCTCAGCGTGAGCGTCTGTATAAGAGTTTGAACCCTGACCAATTCCAAATAAAGTTGATACAAATAAAGCAGCAAAAAGGCTGCTAATTCTTGTTACTTGTGTTTTCATCGTATCCCCTCCTTTATTGTTTATTGTTTTTTTTTGTTTTTATTGTTAAGCAGAGAGCTGGTAGCCAGCCCTCTGCTTTAAAGTTTTAAGCTACAAATTTTAAAAAAATTCTTTTCTTCAACATAGTTATTGTAAAGGTTATAATTTGGAATAAAAAAAGACTTTTTCATAAAAAAATATTAAGTTAAAACCATAAAAAAGGGGGACTGGATTTTCCAGCCCCTTTTGAATTTTTTGAGCTTTATAAAATTTATAAAAAACGCCACCTTACAAACTCGAAAATGCTAATTTTTTCACCATTTTCTTTTTCTATAACTTTTCTTTCGGTAGTCGGTATAGCTATTGGGAATTTATTTCTAATTTTCTGATAAAGTAAATAACAATATGTAAATTCTCCTTGTAACATAATAAATATAGATGCATTTGAATTTTTGTCTGTTATTTCTTTAGCTATTTTGTCAATTTCTAAAAAATTAATCATAGCAATTGTATCCACTTCTTCTGTTGTTGCCTTTGGATCTATACTTGGAAATGGTAAGTCTATTATCTCACTCCAATATTCTTTTTGTTTTTCATCCCATTTCTGAGATGGATGATTGGTATGATTAATAAGTATTCTCATTTTTCCCTCCTTTTTTTGCTTGTTTCTTATTTTTAAACAGAGGACTGATTCTCCAGCCCTCTGTTTAAGTGTGTTATTACGCTACAAGTTTTAATTCCAAATATTTTCTGTCTTTAAACTCTTCTTTTTTTCCTTGATTCCAACTACTCACAGGTCGCAAATAACCTACTACACGAGAATAAACTTCACATTCATTTCCACATTTTGGACAACTTTGATGTTCTCCTTCTATATATCCACATTCAGGGCAAATACTAAATGTGGGAGTAATGCTTATATAAGGAAGTTTATATCTTTCAAAAACTGCCTTTATAAAGTTTTTCAGCCTTTCAGGGTCTGGTTGTTCCCCTAAAAATAGATGAATAACTGTTCCACCTGTATATTTACTCTGAAGTTCATCCTGATGATCAAGAATATAAGTTATTGACTCTGTAAAGTTTACAGGTAACCATGTTGAGTTTGTGTAATAGGGATTTTCCCTGCCCTGTGTAATTATATCAGGATACTTCTGTTTATCAATTTTTGCAAGCCTGTAACTTGTTCCTTCCGCCGGTGTTGCTTCAAGATTGTAAAGGTTACCTGTTTCTTCTTGAAATTTTACTAACATTTCACGCATGAAATCCATTACCTTCAATGCAAATGCTTTCCCTCCCTCTGTCCATATTCCTTTTGAATTTAACCATTTTGCGTTTGCTATGGATTCATTCATCCCAATTATACCTATCGTTGAAAAGTGATTTGCCCAATATTTGCCTGTTTTTTCTTTTACACTTCTTAAATAAAATTTGGCATAAGGATATAATCCATTTTCTGTAAGTCTTTCAATTACTTTGCGTTTAATTTCAAGAGATGTTTTAGCAATATTCATCATTTTTTCAAGTCTTTCAAAGAAGTCTTCTTCAGAACTACTTAAATATCCAATTCTTGGGAGATTTATGGTAACAACGCCTATACTTCCTGTTAAAGCATTTGCACCAAACAGACCCCCTCCTTTTTTAAGTAATTCCTTTTTATTTAAACGAAGCCTGCAACACATACTATATGTATCCTCGGGGTTCATGTCTGAGTTTACGAAGTTTGCAAAATAGAATGTTCCATATTTTGCAGTTAATTTAAGCATTTTCTGAACAACAGGATTTTCCCAATCAAAATCTTTTGTTATATTGATTGTCGGAATAGGAAATGAAAAAACTCTACCAGACGCATCCCCTTCTTCCATTACTTCAAATAATGCTTCGTTAAACATATTTAAATACTCTTGAAACTCTCCATAAGTTTTATCCTGATATTCGCCCCCAATTATTACAGCTTGATCCCTTAAGTGCGGTGGTACTGTTAAATCTAAAGTTATATTTGTAAATGGTACCTGCCCCGCAGTTCTTGTAGGAACATTGATATTAAATAAAAATTCTTGAATACATTGTTTAACCTGTTTATAGTTGAGATTATCATAGTAAATAAAAGGAGCTAATAATGTATCAAAGTTGCTAAAAGCGGATGCTCCTGCGGTCTCGTTCTGTAATGTATATAAGAAATTGACTGCCTGCATAAGTGCTACTCTGAAATGCTTTGGTGGTTTTGACTCCACTCTGCCTTTTAAACCTCTAAAACCTACTCTCAATAAATCTTGCAAATCCCAACCTACACAGTAAGCACTAATTAACCCAAGATCATGGATATGTATATCTCCATTCTTATATGCATCTCTTACTTCTGGTGGATAAATCTTGTTTAGCCAATAGGTTTTGCTTATTTCACTTGATATATAGTTATTAAGTCCCTGTAGAGAATAATGCACATTAGCATTCTCATTAACCCGCCAATCTACTTTACTGAGATAACTATCAATAAGTTCAATACTATTCTGTGATGCTATTTCACGCATTTTTGCATGCTGATCACGATAAATGATATATGCTTTTGCAGTTTTTCTATAAGGGCTACTTAAAAGAATTTCTTCTACAATGTCCTGTATTTCCTCTACATGAGGATCACGATTCTGTATTAATTCCTCAGCAAGAAGTAAAACTTTAATAGTTAGCCTTCTTGCAGTTTCATAGTCAAACTCCCCTGTTGCTGTACCAGCTTTTGATATGGCTATTGTAATTTTTTCAGGGTCAAAAGGAACTATACGACCATCACGCTTTATTATGTTTTTAAACATTTATAACACCTCCTTTATCTATCATCTCCATTACCATGTAATTTGTTTCTCTCTTTTCTTGATAAAAGTTTTTCAATATTTTTTTCTGCTATTTCTTCTAATGAAATTTCAAATTCATAAGCAAGATTTGCAATATACCATAAAACATCTCCTAATTCTTTAATAAGTTCTTCTCTTACTTCAGAACAAGTTTTTCCATCACGAATGTATTTTTTTAATTTTTCCGCCACCTCCCCTGCTTCCCCACAAAGTCCTAAAGCAGGATAAACCCAGCCCTCAGGATAAATAGCAGTTCGTCTCGCTTTTTCTTGATACTCATTAAAAGTCATACTGAACCTCCTTTGTGTAGTTTTTAATTATTGAATTTTTTTTGTTTTTAAATTTTCTGCATTCTTCTTTACTTAACTGCCTTTTTTTGTTACCTACAACTTTGTGTGCTTTACGCATAAAAAGTACAACTTCTACAGGAATTCTTGGTTTGATGATTTTCATGTTACCTCCTTTTGTTGAATATTTTTTTAAAAAGAAATAAAAAAAGGGAGAGTAAAAAACTCTCCCTTTTTTTCGTAATTCTACTGAGGGATCACTTTATATTTATATTACTTTGCAAATCTGAATTTGAAACAGCAGGGAGTCCAAGATGGCTTATAATTCCTCCATCTTGTGTTTTCTTGTAAGGACCGCAACAGGCATTTTTCATGTCAGACTGTATAAAAGCACATCCCTCTTTTTCATTCATTATTTCACAGACAAAAGGATGTATACATTGTTCTGTATTTTTGGGGTACATTATTGTAAATCCATTTTTAGTTAAAAATTCTGCCGTTGTATCTGGAAGGTTTACTATTTGCCCTTGTTGATAAAAACGGGTTTTGTCTTTTATTTTTATGTTAATTGATTTAAGAAATTTTACAATCATAAAACCTCCTATGTTAAAAAAAGCCACCCACAAGGGGTGGCTTTAAATTTTTTAAAAAGGTTCCTGAGTAGTTACTTCCTCAGGCACTTCCACTTCTTCAACATCGAGTTCTGCGATGAATTTATCAAGTAAGGTGAAATCACCTTTGCCAAAAGTGGTTATGATGTTACTTGCATCTTTTATTGATGCAACCTGAGATAAGAAAGTTTCTATTATCCCTTCATCATAACCATTTCTTAATGCGATATTTCTTATCGCATTGAGTTGTACATCTGTTGGTGGTTTTACCTCTGGTGCAGGTTTCTGTACAGGAGATTTTGGTGCTGTTGCAACTTTTTTTGCAGGGACAGGGGTAACAGTTGTTGTTTGAGAATTTTCATTTACTGATTCATCTTCGTTTTCACCATTTTCAACCACCACTACCGCTTCAGGATCATGTTTCGGGTTAATATCCTCAGGTGCAGGTAATGCAAGATTTTCAGTTGCCATGATGATTCTTTTATTATCTTCCCTGAGGGCATTGATGAGATTTATATCTCCCTCAAAAAATATTTGAAGGGGATAATGCGTTCTTAATTTCCCCTCATAAGGGATTTCTTTTGGAACTCTTCTCAATTTTAAGGGAACCATTGCGAATCTACCAATAAGAGCCTCTATGTACTCTAAAGCACTGTTGATATTTATAATCGAGTTGTAAGACCCGACATCTATCTGATAAACCCCACCCATGTTTACTCTGGGAAGAATTACTAACAAATGACCTCTTAACATGCATCCGCCATTGTTACTTAAAATTTCGCATGGACATTCCCTCTCAATCATTTCCCCTGTTTTTTCATCAAGTCTATATGCAATCTGTCCATTGCCTATACACTTCAGTCCCTTGGTGTCTCCGTACCACTTGTAAGCTTGAGGAAATATTACTTCAATGTTATTGATTGGGAACATAATATCAAGCTCTTTTGGTTTTTCACCGTAAACCTTTGCAACTTCCGGTGGAACAACAAAGTAATCAACTTCCTTAGGATATTCGTTCCCTGTTTTTGGATTAATTGCTTTGACTCCAAGACGAATCTTTCCTAATCTTGGGAGTCTTCTTTTCTCTGAAATTCCTGCAACTTTTGTTATTTTTTGTGTTACTATCATAGTTTATACCTCCTTTTTATTTAGTTTTTTATTTTGAGTTTTTATTGTTTTTTAATAGTTAAAGTTTCAAACAATTTTTCCTCATAAATTACAGGGATAAGTTCTGGTGGAATTTTGTCTTTGTTTATTTGCTTTCTCAACTGTATATTTCTCGTAATCGTAAAAGCTCCGATTTTTCCTGCTTTTGCATTTGCATTCAAAAGGATTTTTTTTAATTCTTCCTTTATTTCTTCTAATCTCTGTTCAGCTATTTTCTTTTGTTCATTTAAAACCTCATACTCCTCAAGTAAACTCTGATAGTCTTCAGACAGCTGAATCGCCTCCAGTTGATTGAATTCTTCCTGATAATTTTCATAGCAGATTTCATTGTATGGACAGTAATTACATTGCCAATCGTTTAAAGTGTACTGTCTTGGTGGGAGATCGTTAACATTACAATAATGCTCAATCTGATTCAGTCTTTCAATCGCAGAGTTATAGAGATTTTTAAAAATCGTTCCTTCTCTTCTGTATCCATTTGAGCCACACACTTCAGGTACGTAGAGGATGTCGTTCTTTGAATCGTAATGAAGTCTAAACTCTAAGTACTGCGATGTATTTTTGTTTTTGATCAGTAGAATCCCTTCGTTAATTTCAGGATTCAGTTTTTGTAACCCTACAATGTAAAGACAGCATTGGGTAAGGTAGTCTAACGGATAGTCTTTTTCTAAATATCTTTGAAAACTGAAATGATTTATTGCCTTGTGTTCCAGCAGGTAATCTTTTCCCTGTACGTCTGTAATTATTCCATCAATGTGTCCTTTTAGAGGGAAGTCTCTACCTTTCCATTTTACTGTACCACATTCAATTTCTAATTGTTCGGAATGTACTTTAAATGCGGATTTTCTCAACCAATCTAATGTCAATTCTTCGTGCCAGCTGGAGTCATCAAGAATCAGGTGGAATCTGTCTTCTTTCTTTTTCCCAGGTATTCCTTTGGCCATATAAACAAGCTGTCTCAAGCAGCGTTCTGGTCCTGCAAGGGATGGTCTTGGATAGTATTGACTTCCCTTTGCTTCAAAACCTGCTATTTTTTCGATAATTTCTGCCAGCATAACTCCTCCTTTTCTGCTTTAATTTTTATTAGTTGATATAAATCTTTTACTCCTGCTCTTACATGGTCTTTTTTTATAAAAGTGTCTATCTCATTGGGTATTAGTTCTATTGCTTTTTGTGTGGCAATTTTCCCGGGTTCATCGTTATCTAATGCAAGATGAACAGTTGTAAGATTATATTTGTGAATGACGTCAGGGAGAAGTTTTACGTTGCCCACACCGTTAAGAGCTACAAGCGTTAAGTGATTTCCATAGATTAATTCTCCTGCAAGACAGTCAAAGATTGATTCAGTTACAATAGCTTCTGACGTTCTGTAAAAAACCCAAGGGTACTTGTTGCCAATGGTGCGTTTGATTTTCTTTCCATATTCGTCTCTTACTTCTTCAATATAACCATTAATCGTTTTAATTGCTCTACATTCAAGACTGATAATGTTAGTTTTATCAGGACATGGAAATACTACGAATTGTTCCCCTTTAATGCTTGTGTATTCTGCTACTCCGAATTCTGTGTAAAAAGGTAAACCGAATGTTTTAAAGTATCTTCTTATGAGTATTTCATTTGAAGTTTTAACGATTGTTCTGTAAAAACTTTGAGCATGTTGAGCTTTATCAAGATTGTTTTTCTTTAAAATTTTCTCAACTTTCCGATTTTTCATTTCAGGGACTATTCCAAGAAAATTTTTTAATCTTTCGTAAGCTTCCATGAATGTGCAGTTTTCAAGTTTCTGTACCAGTTTGAATATATCTCCACCTTCTCCAATGCCAAAATCATACCAGAAGTTTTCTTCTGGCATTTTCACAGAGAATGATGGATTGTTTTCAGCCCTCAGAGGGCTTAAACAAAACCATGAGTTACCAACTCTTTTAAATTCACATCCGTATACTGTTTCAAGATAATCTTTGATTGAAATTTGTTTAATTTTGTCTTTTATTTCGTCAAAAAACATAAGTTACCTCCTTTCTTTTGGTATTGTGTTTTTTTTAAGATGAGAAAATTTTCGGTAGGTTCTACTGAACTTTTTCTTAAAGATATATTACTTTTTGGTGAAGCAATGACTTATCTATAACAAAAGTTCAGTTTTGTTATAGATAGCATCTGTTTTGTATCACTTTACATTTTGATTTTTTATTTTTTGTTGACTTATCTATAACATTTCCTTTAGCATAATGTTATGCTTGTGCAAAAAAATAATTTTAACCCTTTACAAAGTGTTTCTATTCAAGAGGAAATATATCATCTTACAGAAGATGAACTTAACAGGCTCACCTTTGAGTTTCAGAAGTGGTTTGAAGAAAAAAGAAGTATCGTAAGAGGTAGATACTGGCTGGTATTTTTATTCTTACGCTACACAGGGGCAAGAGTGTCTGAGGTTTTAAATATTGACGAAACGAGAGACTTAGATTTTAGAAACTCAACAGTAAGACTTATTACACTTAAAAGAAGTGAGAAGAAAAAGAATCAATACAGAATCGTTCCCGTGCCCGATCGGGTTATTTCTGAATACCTGCGTTTTACGAAACTGCATCCTAAAATGGAGGGTAAGGTTTTTAAACTCAAAAGAAACAATTTTTTCGTAGTGTTCAGGCAACTCTGTAAAAAAGCAGGTATTCCTGACGAAATTGCACACCCACATGTTTTAAGGCACACCCGTGCAATAGAACTTCTCCGTGCAGGAATTCCTGTAACTGCGGTCCAGCAATTACTTGGGCATGCATCACTAAATACCACTGCTATGTATTTAAGATACAGCAATATTGAAATTCAGGAAATGTTAAAAACAAAAGGTTTGCTATAAATAATTAAAAGGAGAATGCAAAATAAAAAAAATAGAAACAAAAGACGGTTTATTCTTTTATATATCTCAAAAGAAAGATAGAATTCTGGTTGTATCAAACGAGAAAGATTATCCGTGGGATTGCCTTTACGAACTTTTTACAGAAATAGAATGTTTTCTTAATCAAATGGGAAAACTTTCAGTTGAGGTTATATTTGACTTATCACGCTATCACAATACAAACGAAAACTTTGTATTCAAAATAGTTTATAGAAAAGAAAGCCAGAACAAACATGGAAATTTTGACATTTCCACCCTGGAATTTGTTTTAAAAGAGGAGGTAAATATTGACTAAATCAGATTTTGATAAAGATCAAATGAAACAGATCAGATTAGGATTTGAATACGGTTTATCAGTAGAACAAGTAAAAATTTACGCAAAGCCAGAATTTGATATACTTCAAATGGAACAGATCAGGTTGGGATTTCAAAATGGATTATCCATGGAACAGGTTTTATTCTATGCAAAACCAGAATTTAATGCCTGGCAGATGCACCAAATAAAACTTGGTTTTAGAAATAGTTTGTCCATAGAACAAGTAAAAATCTTTGCAGAACCAAATTTTACCTTGGATCAAATGGAACAAATAAGAAAAGGATTTGAAGATGGATTGACCATGGAACAGGTGTTACTGTACACAAAACCTGAATTTGATAGTAATCAAATGGTAGAAATAAGATCGGGATTTAAATATAAATTATCTATGGAACAAGTAAAATTATATGCAAAATTTGATTTTAACCATAAACAGATGGAGCAAATAAAAAATTTTTTAGTAGAAAACAAAGGCAAGTCAATAGATAAATTGTATAAACAAATAAAAAATAAAACAGACAAAACAAAAGAAGAACATTTATTTATGAAAGCTTACGAATTACATATAAAAGAAAAAATGTGTAAAAAAATCGTAGAAAATATTGAACAAACATTGCCCAAAAGACCAAAAATAAAAATGAAACTATAAAAAGTTTTATTGAATGAATCAACAAACTGTAAGAACTATGTTATTTAACTGTAAGAACTATGTTATTTAAAAAATATTAGAAAATACCTAAAAACATCTAAAGAAACATCTAAAGGAGAAACTCTTATGAAGAAACTTTTATCGGTTTTAATCCTATTCACATTTTTTATCACTGCCTGTGGACAGTTGCAACAGTCTCACTATGAAGGAGCAGGTATAGGTGCAGCCGTTGGTGGGGTTGCAGGAGCGTTGCTTGATAAGAAAAACTCATGGCGTGGTGGAGTTATTGGTGCTACTTTGGGTGCAGTATTTGGTGCAACTTTAGCAGACATATCTCAGCGTGGTTTAAAAGAAGCATATTAGAGTGGAGAGGTAGTTGAATACAGAACCGAAGACGGTAAAGGCTACTACAGAGCAGAGCCTCTGACTGGTAATTATTATGTAGTACCTCATACGAAATGCAAAAAAGTTAACGAAAAAGTATGGGAAGATGGCATTCTTATAAAAAATGTAGTAAAAGAAGTCTGTGAGTCTGAAAAGCAGGAAAAAGTGTATTAAAAAGCACAGAAGGAGGTATAAACTATGCTTAAATCAGTCGTTTGTATTATTTTAGTAACCATTTTGGCTTTTTCTACTCTTGCCTACTCTGAATACATCCCAACACCAACACCTGTAGTAGACTGTAAAGCTACCCTTAAGGCATGGGGTAATCCACCGAACTGTTACTGTCCCTGCGATACATGTCATCCTGTATGTCAGCAACCACAACAACCGCAGCCTCAGCAGTCAGACAAAGAACAGGAGAAGCAGTAATATGTTTAAAAAAGCAATATTTATTTTATTCATCACAGTTGTGTCGTTTTCTTTATCAGAAGCTCAATACATGCAACCGCCTACACCAACGGATTGTTATGGAACCCTTAAAGAATGGGGTAATCCTCCTAATTGCAAGTGTCAATGTTTGACTTGCACGCCTGTTTGCGAGCCACGAGTTAAACCAGAGAAGGAAGAATCAAGACTGTTCAACTGCTATTGGATGGCAGAATGTATTAGTTCCTCAGGGGGTTATGCTATAACTGATGGAACATTTTCAGGGAAATACACATCGCAGTCTCAAGCGGTAGAAGAATGCTTAAGAGATGCTAAACGAAGCACAAGAGGTTGGAAGTGTAGATATAATTGCCATTGTCAATAAATGGTGGAGGGTTTTCAAAATAAAGCAATTTTAGCTATAACAATAATTCTGACAATAATCTTTTTCAGTACTTTTAGCATTGCAGAAGACGATAGTACTAGAATTATTAACCCGATTGGTATTGAGAAACCAATCAAAAATCCAATAGAGAGTAATATGTTGAAAAAATTTTTATCGCCAATGGTTATTGCAATTTATTTTTCAACAACTGTGTTAGCAATGGACCCAGTCTGTTTTTGAAAAATTTTATTCAAATATTAGAGACATAATAAACGCATCATTAAATATAGCTAAAGTAGGGATGACCAGCCTGAATTTATGCCTTTAGAGAGAACCATCAAGGTTTTTCTATAAGAGAGGGCGAACAAATGGAGTCGGTGAAGCAGGAAGCGATGCATGAGATTGTCCCCCCCCCTATAAGCAAGTTACAACAAAAAGGTAATATTTTATCAAAGATATTCAAGTAGACTCACCGAATAAATCATATCTTTAAATCAAACCAAAAAATTTAAAAGGAGGTATTTTATGCGTTTAGCAGGACAAGCAAAGTGTGGGTATTATCCCACACCATGGGAAGTTTTTAAATATTTTGAAAAATTAATGGATTGGGATTTAGGAAGAAAAAAACAAATTTATTTACTTGATCCCTGTTGTGGTGATGGTAGAATATTAGAGTTTTTCAAAACCAATGGTTTTGTAACAAAAAGCTATGGAATTGAACTTGATACAAATAGGGCAAGACAGGCAGGATACTGTGGAAAAGTAATAAATTGCGATATTTTTGACGCTATAATAAGACCTCTGGAAGCTTTTTCAATACTGTATCTTAATCCGCCATACGACAATGACAAAGAAGGTAAAAGAATGGAGATAACTTTTTTTAAACATGCTCACAAATGGCTCAAAGTCGGTGGTTTATTGATTTATATCGTTCCAGAACACATAATGCAGAGAAAAGATTTAAGAACATGGTTATCGTTTCACTATAAGGATATTCAATGTTACAGATTCCCAGAAGGAGAACTTTATAATCAATTTAAGCAAGTTATATTGTTTGGAATCAAAAAAGATAAAAATGATCTAAAATCATCAGAAATCCCTGAGAATTTTGAATACATTGATAAAGTAAAAGAATTTCCCTTCAGATACAATAATCTTCCTGAGTCGGATAAAATAGTTGTATTTGAGGCTCAGGGTTTGTCTGATGAAGAAATTTCAAAATATTTTCCTACAGCAATTCAAAACATTAAAAAATTCACAGGACTTGAAGTTCCTGATGTGCAAAAACATTTTTCTCCGATATTCCCCTTAAGAAAAGGGCATTTACTTGCATATATAACAAGTGGTGCCTTAAATGGTGTTCTAGTCGGAGACAAAGTTCTGAAAGCCTTTACAGTAAGAAACAGAATTCAAATAGAAACAGATGAGGAAATCATAGAAAAAGATATCTATCAAACAGTATTAAGAGTTTTAGACATAACAAAGGAGGAATGGTATGATGTTAAATAACAATAATAAAATTTTTAACATAGAATTTAGTGGATTAACCTTGAAAGGAGACATGGCAATAATAGATGGCGAAAGTATTATACTTTTAAGTTGTTACGGCTCCGAAAGTGCTATTAATAGTTTATTTGCAACTTTAGGGATGGGAAATAAAATAAAAATAGATGGTATAGAAGCTCACAAAACTTATTGGAATCATATAAGATTGAAAAAAACAAGAATAGGATATGGAAAATACCATGGTGTAATTCACATAGAGAATATTCATTGGTATCTAATTGTTTTTCCCGATGAAACGCTGATAGATGGCTATAAGAGATACTTGTATAATAGACCTATTCCTATTCTTGACGAATGGATACCTGAACTTCATCAATACTTTTTAAGCAGAAAGATATTTACCCCAATAAAGACAACAATAAATGTTCAAGCCTATGAGACTAATTTTGATAGTAATTCCATTTGTGATGAAATCGTAAACTATTTAAAATTCAAGAAATTAGCATACCGGCAAGCAAGCAATCAATAATTAGCCTACCTATCATAACAAATTAGGAGGGAATAAATGTCAAATAATAGAGTTATATCTTTAAAAAGTTTTATTGAAGAAAACAGTAAAATTCTTGGAGAAACCATTGAGAAAAATCTTACTCCTGTATGGAATCCCGGCGAAAAAATATATGAAAAAGAAATTGTATCTCTTTTAAGAAAACCTTTTCCTGTTCAAAAAGAATTGATTAAAGGTTTATCAAAAGCACTCTACAAAGAAAACAGGAACAAACTTTTTGTGTGTGGAGAGATGGGAACAGGCAAGACTACCATTGCTCTTTCAGTGGTTGCTTGTTCACCTAAACCAATGAGAACTTTAGTAGTTTGTCCGACCCATCTTGTAGAAAAATGGATAAGGGAAACAAAAATGATAATCCCAAATGTTACTGTAGTTGACCTTGCAGTAAAAGATGCAATAACAATATTGAATTTTCTTAAACATGCACCAAAACCTCAGAAACATGAAGTATGGGTTATAAGCAAGGAAAGGGCAAAACTCAGTTATTCATGGAAACCTGCATATATAACAAAACCTAAAAGTGATTACTTGTATTGTCCAAAATGTGGTAGTGCATTGGTAGATACAATTTCATTTAGACCTTATACAAAAAGTATGCTTGAATCCAGAAAATGCACATGCCCCGTTTGTCGTGAACCTTTGTGGCAGGCAATACCAAAACCAAGGAGATATTCAGTTGCAGAGTATATCAAAAAATATTTTAAGCACAAATTTAATATGCTTATTCTTGATGAAATTCACGACTATAAAGGGGGAGATACTCTTCAAGGGAATGTGATGGGAATGCTTATTGGTACTACAAAGTATTTTCTTGGATTAACAGGCACGCTAAGTGGGGGGGTATGCAACTGATACCTTCTATCTTCTTTACAGGATTGCACCACATGAACTTAAAGAATTTGGCTACAAAGGAGTAGAAAGTTTTTTGAAAAAATATGGAGTGATTGAAACAATCCAAAAACTTGATGAAGATGGGGGGAAATCGTATAGGTATGGTAGAGGTAAAAAAAGGAATGTTATAGTTAAAAAACGACCAGGGATAAGTCCAGAAGCAGTAGGAAAGTATTTGTTGCATCGTAGTTGCTTTATTAGACTTGCAGATGTAATTGATGGTTTACCTCCTTATGATGAGATTGTGATTACTTTCAAAATGGATGATATGCAAAAAGAGTTTTATTTAAATCTTCAGGATTCACTTGCACAGGCAATGAAAACTCATAAAATTAGAGCAATGTCTGCGATGTTACAGAGCCTCTTGTGTTATCCCGATAGTTGTGTGGTATTTCCTGAGAAAGCAGTTATAAGAGTAAAAAATAAGGAAACAGGCGAATACAAAGTTATTGATGTTATTACTGCTCCTATGTTACCAATTGCATTACTGCCCAAAGAACAAGAACTTATAAAACTCTGTCAAGAAGAAAAAAGTCAAGGCAGAAAAGTTTTAGTTTATGTTACCTTTACAGGCAATAGAGATATTAGACTAAGATTGAAAAAAATTTTGGAAGAAAAAGGGTTTAAGGTTGGTATACTGCAAGAAACTATTGAACCAAAAAAGAGAGAAGAATGGATAAACAAACACAGCCATGAGTTTGATGTTCTCATAACAAATCCTGAACTTGTGAAACTTGGTTTAGACTTATATGAGTACCCAACCATAGTTTTCTTTGAGGTTGGATATAACATTTTCACATTAAGACAGGCAGCAAGAAGAAGCTGGAGGATTGGTCAGAAACAGCCTGTTAAAGTTTATTATTTTTGCTACGAAAACACCATGCAGGAGGCAGCCCTTGTTTTAACTGCAAAGAAAGTTGAACAGGCACTTCTTCTTGAGGGTGATCTCCCTGAGGGACTTGCAACAGAGTTTTCTGATTCTGGTTCTATTATAGAAGAAATGGCAAAAGCACTTGTTGAAGGCAGAACCTATTCAGGGGCCGAGACCTCATGGGCTCAAATGAGGAAGAAGGAGATAGAATCAAGTCTTGGACTGAATAGTGATGAAACTATCTTTACAGTATCAGCAGTTGCAGGAAAACAGGATAAAGCAGTAAAACTAAAACCAGAAAAAATCTCCAAAATAGACAATGTTACTATATCCATTGTTACAACTAAAGGCAAGAAAAAATCTGTATCCAGAATGACTGTTAAATATGAAGAAATAGACAATTTAGTTAAAAAGTACGGTTTAGTTCAGTTTGGCATGTTTTAATTTAAGGGAGAGGTTTCCTCTCCCTTTTTTAATCAAAAAAAATAAAAGGAGAAGGAGAATATGATAACAATAACATTGGATAGAAAAAATTTATATGAAAAAATAAAGGGAATACAAGGAGTAGCTTGGATAGATACTCAAGAAAGTTGCCTCATTGATGTAAAACAGGATTTAATAGGGTTTGCATCAACGAATTTGGAACTTTTCATAAAAACATATCTCCCTATAGAAAATAACTGTCAAGATTTTAAAACCTGTGTTAATGCAAAGAAATTTTATGAAATTATTAAAAATTTACCTGATGATACTGTAACACTTGATTTTGATAATGGATATTGTTTAATCCAATCGGGTAAGTCAAAGTTTAAAATCCTAACAGGGAAAGAAGAGTATTTCCCGAAGTTTGAAATGGATGATGGTGGATGTGATTACAGTATTTTTATGCCAGCAGATAAACTAATAAAAGCTCTAGATAAAGTTTTGTATGCTTTAAGTGATCAAGGGAGCATTAATCATGCATTAGATAATCTTCTTATAAAAGATAACCCAATGGCAACAACTTTAGAATTTGTAGCAAGCGATGGTCATAGACTGGCAATATATACGATATACATGCCAAGTTCTAAATATGATTTTGAAACAGACGAGGAAAATGTTTACAGTTATTTAATTACTAAAAAGTCTGCATTGGAGTTGAAAAAATTCATTACATTTAAAAACCACCTACAGATGATTGTTTTTAAAAATACTATCTGCTTTAAAGAGACAGATGAGTTTTATACGAGGCTTGCTAGTGGAACTTATCCTAACTATGAACCAATTATAGCTCAAATTATACAGGGAAATAATAAAGTTGCAGTAGTTGATAAAGAAAGCTTTATCAATGCTGTAAAAAGAGTATCCATTGTGTCTCATGAAATAAATAAAACAGTAATTTTAAAGTTTACTAAAGACCAGCTTGAAATAAAAGCTAATTCAGATATAGGAGATGCAGCAGAAAAACTTGATATTAAGTACAACGATGACGAACTTATAATAGCTTTTAATGCAAAATATCTAATAGAAGGAATCAGTAGATGCGAAAAAAATGAAATTGAGTTAAAACTGGATACTCCAGAATCAGCGTTGTATTTAGAAGAAAAGTATGAAGATGGTAAGTATCAGTACTTTTTAATGCCTATCAGGTTGTAAAAAATTAACCCCTGCTCATCGTAGCAGGGGTTTTTTGTTTTTGCTATATTGATAAAACTAAAAATTGAATTCACAGTTTTTAATGCAAAAAAAAAGAGAGGGACAATGCCCTCTCTAATTAAATTTTCATTTTGCACAGATATAATAAAATGCAATAAGTATACAGCAAAATATGAATAAAAATGGAGTCGCAATTACAAGTAAAACCGTGCATATGTTAAGTACTGTTTCAATTGTGTTCATTAATTGAAATAATTCTGTCATTTCCATTTTTACCTCCTTTTTTAATATTTTAATTTTTATAAAGATTGCAGGTTATTTAAATAGCCTGCAACTAAAAATTCTTAAGATAAGTGTATCCTAGAATGGATTTTTCGGTAAGTCCTACTTAACTTACATCTGTTATTAGATTACTCATTTTTCAGGTAATATTTTTATGGGCATAAAACAAAAACTATGTCATGACATAGTTTTCATCAAGGGAGCAGTATGACTTTGGATGAGTTTCATAGAATTCTTTTGTGCATAGTTTATGGTAGTGGTGAAGTTTTTAACAAAGAATTCACGGTTTATAACATCAACTGTCTGAATTGCCCTTATAAAGAGATTTGCGACAAAGTGGTGGAAATCTATTTTGAAAATAAATCAAGGTTGTTTTTACCATTCACTCCAGAGAAGTAATATCTTTCTATGAAAATTTACTGGGTATGTTTACAGAATACATACAACAAGAGGAAGGAGAACCTCCCACAGGGGTTTGAAATAATTTTTATCTCCCCACAGGGCTCAAACAACCACAGCGAAAAAAATCGTTTCTGCGTTGTTGAATCAGAAAGGTTTGACGATGAAGCTATACGAACAGCTATTGAGCTAAAGGGAGTGCTTTTCTGTGAAAATTTGCAAATAAACAGTTTAAATTTCTCCCTTGTTGAGCATCTTGCTCTCTCCGGTATCCCTGTTTTTTGGCTTATGAGTGATCTCGTCAAATTTTTAGAAATCATCGGAAAGAACAACAAAAATTTTGTAAATTTCATAGTGAACCTTTTCCCTAATTCCAATGGGGATTTTTCTCACGCATTCAAGGTTGGAGAACTATCAGAGTTAATCGCACGAAAACTTGGATGCGATGAGGTCTCAGTATATTGCATAAGAACAGCGGGGATATTGCACGACGTCGGTAAATTCTACTTGCCACACAGTTTTTTGAACTCACCCAAAAGACTTACAGACCTTGAAAAACGCTTTGTATCGTTACACACAGTTCATGGTGTCAATTTTGTAAAAGAGTATCTTTTTCCCCTGTCAGATACTGAACTTTACCGTGTTATTCTGGACGTCGTTCAAAATCATCACGAAAGACTTGACGGTTCAGGATACAGAAAAGGGCTTACAGCCAGAGATATTTCTATCGCCAGTAAGATTGTATCAGTAACGGACGTTTATTCAGCCTTAATGTGTGATAGACCTTACAGAACAGCCTGCGATAAAGATTTAGCATTGAGTTATATCCAGAATAAAACTCCTCAATGGTTTGATTCTGATGTGGTGAAAGTTTTGATTGAAGTGGAAAAAGAAAAAAAGAAATTTAAAACTTTCTCTGAAGAGTGCTATGTCAGACAAAGAACTTAAAGAACTCAAACAAAGCGTTGACGAACTCAAAGAACTCGTAAAAGCCATATACAACCACCTCGTACCCAATCAAACTGTTTCAAATGCTAAAGTGTACCAACTGAAAGAGAGAGCAAGACGCAAAGCACTTGAAATTAAACAAAAGCTTGATGTAGAGTAACCAATATGTCTGTTAGACCCTACAAACCAGAACAGAACAAGTGGCTTATTGACGTTAGACTTGGCAGAAAAAAACGATACTATGAAGTATTTCAGGGAACTTACGATGAGGCTGTTATATACGAACAGGAACTTAAAAAACATCTTTCTAAGAGAGAACAGAAAACCACAAAAACCATATCAGACATTGCCTTTGAATATCTTGACTTTGTAAGAATCCATCAATCAGAAAAGACTTTTAAAGAAAAACAAAGAATACTTATAAAAAATCTTATCCCTTTCTTTGGTAATTTTTCTTTTGAACTTATCACCCCAAAACTTGTTGAAGCCTACAAACTTAAAAGACTTAAACAGATGAAAGAAAAAAGCATTAAAGGATACAGGGCTGTTAACGTTGAACTGAATACTCTATGTGCAATGTCAAGATTTGCTTTCGAACATGGATACACCCTTGAACCACTTAAAAATGTTAAACGACTTCCTCATAGATACAGGCTACCTGAACCGCTTGATTTTCAAACCGCTGTAAATTTTATCAACGCTGCTAAAACAGAACCATTCTACTATGCATTGTTTTTATGTCTTTACCACGCAGGTATGAGAAAGAATGAGGCTTTCAACCTGAGATGGGCAGACATTTTCTTCGAATACAACCTGATAAAAGTTACGAAAGGCAAAGGCAACAAGGAAAGATTTATACCAATGAGCAGTCACCTAAAACAGGCACTCATTACCCTTAAAAGCATTAAAACCGACGCCAATCCCCTTGTATTTCCATCACCTGTTACGGGTAAACCTTTAACTGATATTAGAAAGGCTATTAAGAGAATAGCTAAAAAAGCAGGCATTGACAGACCCATTAAGCCACATCAACTGAGACACACCTTCGCAACCCACCTGTTAGAACAGGGAATAGACATAAGAGCCATACAGGCATTGTTAGGGCACGAACAGATAACAACCACCATGATCTATACAAAAGTGGCTTTACCAGTGCTTCAGAACGCTATTCAAGCTCTTGAGTCTATATGTGGTGAACGTGTGGTTAATGATGTGGTTAATGCAAATTTAAAAACCCTTGAAAATCCTATCGGGGCGAGTGGATTTGAACCACCGACCCCCTGCTCCCAAGGCAGGTGCGCTATCCAAGCTGCGCTACGCCCCGATAACTATTTAATCTAATAAAAAAAATTGAAAAAAGTCAAATTGTGAAGTTCAAACAAAATTTAGTATTATATATCAAATATCTTTTAGGAGGTATAAAATGTTGGAGAATATTAAATGGCTTGGACACGATAGTTTTAAAATCATAGGAGAAAAAGTTATTTACACTGATCCGTTTCAGATTAAAAAACCTGACAGAGCTGACATTATTCTTGTTACTCACGAACATTATGATCACTTCAGCCCTGATGACATTAAAAAACTTTTAACTCCTGATACAGTTGTTGTTCTTCCAGAGGATTGTTCAGGTAAGATCAAGGCAAAGGAAGTTATTGTTAAACCTGGAGACAGAATTACTGTAGAAGGTATAGAAATAGAAGCTGTTCCATCTTACAATACAAACAAAAAGTTTCATCCAAAGGAGAAAGGATGGGTTGGATATATTTTTAAAGTAATGGGTAAAAGAATTTATATTGCTGGAGATACGGATTATATTCCAGAGATGAAAACTTTTAAAGATGTTGATATTGCTTTACTTCCAGTTTCAGGAACCTATGTTATGACTGCAGAGGAAGCTGTTCAGGCTGCACTGGATATTAAGCCTAAAATAGCAATTCCCATGCACTATGGAAGTATTGTTGGTTCTGAAAAAGATGCTCAAGAGTTTGCTAAAAAACTTAAAGGGAAAATAGAAGTAATAATACTTAAACCAGAGGAGTAAGAGCATGGAATTTACAGCTGAAGATCTAAAGAAGTCATTACCTTCTGGATTGGAAATCGGAAAAGAGATTGTGATCTATAATGAGGTTGAATCAACCAATTCTAAGGCAAATGAGCTTTTAAAACAGGGTTATCCTTCTGGAACCGTTGTGGTTGCAGACAGACAAACAAAAGGCAAAGGAAGATTGGGCAGAAAATGGATTTCACCTTCAGGGAAAAATCTTTATATGAGCATTGCTCTGAAACCTGATATCCCTCCAAAATATGCTACACTGCTTACTTTAACAAGTGTTGTGGCTTGTACAACAGCCTTAAGAAGATATACTGACATACCTGTGATGATTAAATGGCCTAATGACATGCTGATTGACGATAAAAAGATTGGCGGGATTCTTACAGAAATGAAGATTGAAGGAGAAAAAATAAAGTCCGCTATTGTTGGTATTGGTATTAATGTAAATATGACAGAAGAAGATATACCAGAAGAGATTAAAGAGATAGCTTCTTCTCTTAAAATATACAGGGGAGAAGATTTTTCAAGGGAGATTCTTACAGTGGAGATAATTAAAGAGTTTGATAAATGGTATCAATTACTTGAAAAAAGACAGAGAAAAACAATTATTGACCGCTGGATGCAACTCAGTGGCACCATCGGAAGACAGGTTAAAATAGTTTTAGCAGATAGAGAAATCGTTGCTACAGCAGAAGCAATAGATGAAGAGGGTAGACTCATAGTAAAACTGAATGATGGAACTTATGAAAAAATCTGTGCAGGAGATGTCACCTTACTCAGGGCAAAGTGAACTCGTGGCGATTAAAATAGGAAATTCCACTGTGAATTTCGCTTTTTTTAGAACGCCTTACAGTTCTGACTTTAATCTGATTTCTTTTGATACAGAGGAAGTATTAAATTGGGAATACGAGAATTTTTCCCATCTATTCAGTAACCATCAAAGTTGTGATTGCATAGTTTGTTCTGTTGTGCCCGAGCTTACAAAGAAAATTTTTTCTTTTTTAAAAAGAGTTTACAATAAAGTAATTGTCATTACCTCCAAAACTCCTTCAGGACTGGCTTTAAGGATTCGTAATCCAGAGTCTTTTGGAGTTGACAGACTTGCTGCTACGGTGGCTGCCTATGAATTATTCAGAAAAAATGTGGCAGTTGTAGATGCTGGAACAGCTACCACAATAACAGTTGTTACTCAGGAAGGAGAAGTTCTTGGAGGAGCAATAATGCCTGGAGTAGGCACGATGAACTATTCTCTTAAAGAAAAAACAGCCAGCTTACCATTGGTGGACCTGGAAAAAGATTTTGATGTTCCTGGAATAGATACTCATTCAGCAATTCTTAGCGGAGTAGTGCTGGGAACAGTGTATGCTATTGAGGGAATAGTAGAGGATATTGAAAAAAAAATAAACCGTCAGCTTGAAATTGTTTTAACCGGTGGATACTCTCAATTACTTTCAAAATACATGCATAAAAAACATTTGTTGAATAAACATCTTGTAATTGAGGGTATGAGATTGATATACTTAAAAAACATTAAAAACTAGGAGGGTATTATGAAATTCCAGAAGATTCTTTTACCAACAGATTTTTCAGATGAGTCCTTGTATGCTCTTTCTTATGCTGTAGACCTTGCAAAAATGTTTAATGCAAAGTTATATCTTCTCCATGTTATCTACGATATTGAGAAAGCATCAAATCTCCACATCCCACATCCATCAATAACAGAGCTTTATAAGGACCTTGAGGCTCATGCTAAAAAGAATCTTGATAGTTTCGGAGCGGATATGCTTGAAGACTTCAAAAATGTTGAAACTGCCGTGTTAAGAGGCATTCCATATGAAGAAATTATCAAATATGCAAAAGAAAACAACATTGATTTAATAATTATCGGAACACTTCCAAGAAGTGGCGTTGAAAGGTTTTTTGTAGGCAGCACTACACAGAGAGTTATCAGAAATGCTCCATGCCCTGTGCTGGTTGTAACCAAAAAGCAATAAAAAACACTGACCTTTGGTTTGACTGAGGGTAAAAAAGAGTATTGATGGAATGCCAAGTTTTGGTTGTCGGTGGAGGACCAGCTGGCAGTACTGCTTCAAGATTACTTGCAGAAAAAGGGATAGAAACTGTCTTAATTGAAAAAAATCTTTCCTTTAATAAGCCCTGTGGAGGAGGAATTCCATCTGCAGGGCTAAAAGAATTTAATATTTTAAATGAAATTCAAAAAGAGGTTGAATTTAACAGAGCAACAAAAGTAAAAATATTTCCTCCCTTTTCAGAACCAATAGAAGTCTCCCTTACAGATGGAGAAATTCTGATTTTTAATCGTCAAAGCTTTGATTCATTCTTAAGAAAACTGTCTGAAACCAGAGGAGTAAAGATTATTGAATCAGAATTGGTAAACATAGAAAATCTTGGCAATAAATTTAAATCAACGGCAAGAGAAAAAACAGGTAAAGTTATAAAAATCTATTCTGAATACATCATTGCTGCCGATGGGGTTAACTCAAAGGTTTGTGCCATTACAGGACTGCCAAAACCTGAGTATTACTGGACAGTAAGCCTCCATATTCCTTCAGATTCACAAACAAAAGATACATGTGAGTTCTGGTTTGGTAATGCTCATGCTTCATTTTTTTACTCATGGGTTTTTCCAGGCACAAACTATTTCTCAGTTGGAACTGGTTCAGAGGATATTAAAAAGCTAAAGAGTCTTATTGAAGGTTTTCTTAAAAAAAGATTTGCCCTGCAGGCAGATTATTTTCAATTGAGAGCGTATAAAATTCCGAGATGGAAGAAAAGAAAATTTTTTATGAATAATATTCTTTTCTGTGGAGATGCTCTGGGCAGTGTAATGCCTGTTTCCTTTGAAGGGATATACTATTCTATGAAGTCTGCGCAGTTTGCCTCAGAAGCAATCATTCAAAGGGATATAAGATTATATGAAAAACTCTGGAATGAGAATTTTTTGAGGCAATTCAGCATGATGAAGAAGTTTCAGGATTTTATGTTTGGCAATGACGAAAGAATGGATCGCTGGCTTAATATTCACAGAGACCCTGCCATTCAGGAGCTTGCAATGGCTTTATGGTTAAGAAAAAAGCAGGGGAAAAAACTTATTCCGCTTTATTTAAAAGCCTTCGGAAGCTTAATTTCAAGAATTGCTCAATTTAAGATAAAATAAAATTGTGAAGAAAGCTTTAATTTATTCCTGTATTTTTCATATTTTGCTGTTTATATTTATCCTGATTTTGCAGGATTATTTTAAACCTGCCAGGTCTCAAGAACCTGTATCAGTGGTAATTGTGCCCTTATCTCAGCAAATGCCTAAAATTTCACCATCTTTAAAAACTCCTCCACCAAAACACCTTGAAAAGCTTCCTCCCATAAGAGAATCAAAACAGCCAAAATATTTAAGTGCTATTCCAAAAGGTAATCAGGGAGAGAGTATTGAAAAACAGAAAGAAACAGCTTCTTTTGGAAGTTTGAAGACAGAAAAACAGTTTAAAGAGTTAACTCCATCTCGGGCTGCAGATATTTTTGATAAAGATGTAATTGCCAGGCTTTCAAGAAAATCTCAAAAAAGTCAGGAGTTAGAACAATCACGAGGATTAAGTTTTTCAGCTAAGGAATTTAATGACTGGGGATATCTTGAAAGGTTAAAGGAAAAAATAGAAAGGGTCTGGCAGTATCCTCCTCAGGCTGCAGAGAGAGGCATATATGGTGATCTTTACATAAGATTTACAATTGACAAAAAAGGCAAACTTAAGGCTATAGAACTTCTAAGAACTTCAGGTTACAGAATGCTTGATGATGCGGCAATAAAGGCGCTGAAAGATGCTGAACCATTCTGGCCCCTGCCTGATGATTGGCAGAAAGACAGCCTTACAATAACAGGACACTTTATCTATACACTGCACGGCTTTTATCTAAGGTAAACTCTGTCTGAATTCTTGGAGCATCAAGCCATAGTCTTTCAAGATCATAAAACCTTCTTGTTTCTTCCAGAAATATATGAACAATTACATCACCATAATCCATTAAAACCCAGTGAGCATAAGAAAATCCTTCTACAGAATAGGGTTTGTATCCCTCAACCTTCATAGTTTCTTCTAAATACTCCGTAAGGGCTTTTACCTGGGTTGTACTTTCAGCAGAACATATGACAAAGTAATCAGTGATTATAGTAAGATCTTTAAGTTCAAGAATTGTAATGTCCTGTGCTTTTTTATCGTAAAGTAATTTTGCTGTTTTTAAAGCCTTTTGTTTTGAATCCATCTGATTAATTATATCACATTTCTACAAGTAAACTTCCATTCAAGTAAAAAACTTACCAGCGAAACTGCTACAATGGAAGCTGTTTCTGCTTTTAAAATTCTTTTACCAAGCGTTGCTATCTTTATGTTCTTTTCCGCTGCCTGAGTGACTTCTTTTTGGGTGAAGCCTCCTTCTGGTCCTATTAATAAAAATACATCCTGGTGAGGATTAATGTCAGATACTATCTGAATTAAGGGAGTTTCTGCTTTTTCCCAGAAAAGAATTCCATTTTTTATTTTTTTTATCAATTCAGAGAAAAATATGACATCATTTATCTCAGGGACAATGCTTCTTTGTGCCTGCTCAGAGGCTTCTTTTGCTATTTTTCTCCATCTTTCAGTTTTACGGGTTTCCTTTATTACACATCTTTCACTTACAAAGGGAATTATTTTTTTTACTCCCAGCTCTGTTGCTTTCTGTATAACCATCTCCATTTTCTCACCTTTAAGAAGTGCCTGACATAAACTCAGGGAAAATGCATCTTCTGTGATAAGTTTTTCCTCTTCAAGAACTTCTATGCTTATGTCATCAATTATTCTTGCCTTAAAGCTTTTTCCTTTACCATCAAAAATTGAAATAATGTCTCCTCTATGACATCTTAAGACGTTGAAAATATATCTTCTGTCTTCCCTTGAAAGCTCTATATTTTTTCCCGGGAAAATCTCAGAATACTGAATGCATAATCTTGGATTGCTCATTGAATAACTTCAGTGCCAACACCTCTTTGAGTAAAAATCTCAAGAAGTAAACTGTGAGGAATTCTTCCGTCTATTATATGAGTTTTTTTAACATCTCCTTTTAAAGCATTAAGACAGGCATAAACTTTGGGAATCATACCTCCTGTAATTACCTGCTGCTGTATCAGTTTTAAAGCTTCTTCCATCTTCAAAGTAGAAAGAAGTTCACTGTTTTCATCAGTTATTCCCTTTACATCAGTAAGTAGTATAAGCTTTTCAGCTTTTACTGCTACTGCAACTGCAGAGGCTACTGTATCAGCGTTTATATTATAACTTTGTCCAGATTTATCAAAGCCTATCGGTGCAACAACAGGAATAAAGCCTTTGTCTTGTAAGGTTTCAAGTACCTCTATACAGACTCTTTCTACCTCACCAACAAATCCAAGATCAACCTCTTCATTGTTTATTTTCAAAAGTTTTTTCTTTGCTCTAAGAAGTCCTCCATCTTTACCCGTAAGTCCAACAGCCTTTCCACCATGAGAATTAATAAGCTGAACAATTTCTTTGTTTATAATTCCTCCGAGAATCATCTCAACAATCTCCATGGTTTCTTTATCAGTAACTCTGTGACCATGTATAAATTGAGGCTCTTTACCAAGACGTTTCATGAGTTCCGTAATCTTAGGACCTCCACCATGAACAACAATTGGCTTTATGCCAATAAAATTGAGAAGGACAATATCCTGAGCAAAGGCATTTTTTAAAAAAGATTCCTTCTGCGCAGCACCTCCGTATTTTATAACAAAGGTTTTACCATAAAACTTTCTTATGTAAGGGAGAGCTTCAACAAGGATGTTTGCTTTTTCAAGAAGAATCTGTTCTATATCAATCATTTAGTTCTTCTTAAAAATTCTTCAATGTCAAATTCAGTACTGACAACTTCTTTTGCTTTCATTGCTTTGTCCTTTTCTCTTATCACAGCTTTACCCATAAGTTTTTCCATTCTGTCAACTGCTGTGAATGTATCCAGAGGGGTAACAATAATTGGAATACCTTTAGCTCTGGCAATTCCTGTTACAGTTTCATTAGCATGCATTCCACCAGTAAGTATCAGGCACTTCGTAGAGGTTTCCATTGCAACAATCTGAATGTCTGTTCTGTGAATCCCTGTTATCACTGCTTTATTAGGAATTCTTAAAAAGTATGAAAGAGCTGTTTCAGGATCCATTGCTCCAATTGAGAGATTTTCAACGAACTCATCAAGTTTATTCTCGCAGCAGACCAAACCACCATTTATTGCTTCCATAAGTCTTCTTACTGTAACTGCTTCAAGAAATTTATCTTTTTTAAAAACTCCCAGAACTTTTATGCCTTTTCCTTCCATGAAGGTAGCTACTTTTTCTTTAACATGATGAAACTGCTCAGGAGGAACTTTATTTATCACTGCACCAATAAATTTTTCACTACTTAGCTGCCTTATGCCAAATATATCATCCATAGCGAGCTCACTATCCCAGTGTTGAATTGCTATAACCTTGCCATCAGTTTCTTTTAATAAGCTTATAGAATCAATTCCAAGAGCAAATCCTTCAAATATGTTATTTGGTCCTACAACAAGCACAAAATCTTTATTGTTTTGCTTTGAAAAAGAATTCATAACTCTTTCTTTTACTTTTAAATCCGCTCCTTCAAAAAGTCTGTACTGTGTTTCATAAGTAAAAACAAAAGGAGATATTACACTTAAAGGCTCTTCAAGCCCTAAAAGTTCCTTTATGAAGACAGCTTCTTCATCAAATATCTCTTCACCCTTTTTAATAGGAATTCTTCCAAGTGGTCTTATATATCCTACTTTAAACCCTCGTTCCTTAAGCGTAAGAGCCAGTCCTAAGGCAAAAAAGTTTTTCCCTGTGAAGGCTCTGTTTGATATTATAAAAATTGGTATCATTTCTCCCTCCTTCTAAACTCCTTCGCTCTTTAAATTATTATTCTTGCATCAAGTCCAATACCACCGTTATTGAATACCATGTATGGATTAATGTCAATTTCTTTAATCATGGGGAAATCCATAACCAGCCTTGAAAGCTTTCTTATGCAGTTTGCTATGTCATTTTTATCATAGGGTTTTTCACCTCTTACCCCATCCAGTATTCTGCTTGCTTTAATTTCATTTATCATGTCAAAGGCTTCCTCTTCTGTAACAGGGACTATTCTGAAAGAAACATCCTTGAGCACCTCAACATAAATTCCTCCAAGTCCGAACATAATCATGTGTCCGAAAGTTCTATCATGGCTTACTCCAAGAATAACTTCTTTACCACCTGAAACCATCTCATAAATCATTACACCCTCTATGTATGCCTCTGGCATAACTCTTTTAACATTTGTTGTTATTTCTACAAAGGCGTTGTAAACAGCTCTATCATTGTTGAGATTTAGTTTTACTCCGCCAACATCTGTTTTATGAAGAATATGGGGTGAGGAAACCTTCATGACCACTGGATAGCCTATTCTTTCTGCAATTGCAACTGCTTCCATAGGAGTTTTTGCAAGAGCTCTCTCAGGGAAAGAAAATCCGTAAAGTGAGAGTATTTGCATTGCCTCTTCTCCACCAATCTCAGAAATTCCCTGAGACTGCATATTTTGAAGAATCTGTCTTGCTTTTTCAATGTTTTCAGATGATATCTGTATTTGAGTTTCATCGGATATCTTTTTCTTTCTAAGTTCTACAAAATCAATGAGTTTTCTATAAGCATTAACAGCTACAGCAGGGTCACTAAAAGAAGGAATTCTTGACTGTTTTAACTTGTTCACTGCATTTCTTACTCTCTGTCCTCCAATAAATGTGGTAAAAACAGGTTTATCTGTGTTGTTTGCTGAAGAAATTACGACATCAGCAATGTTGTCAACATCTGTCATTGCCTGAGGAGTAAGAATTACGCAGATTCCTTCTACAGCTTCATCTTTAATAGCCTGTTCAAGAACAACTTTATATCTTTCTGAGGTTGCATCTCCAATTATGTCAACAGGGTTGTAAAGAGAGGCAGTTGGAGGCAGTTTTTCAGCTATTGCATCTATTGATGCTCTGGTCATTGGATCAAGTTTTATCCTGAGGTTATCTGCAGCATCTGCTGCAATGATGCCAGGTCCTCCAGCATTTGTGATAATTAAAAGCCTTCTACCTCTGGGAGTTTTTCTTGAAATAAACATTTCAGCTGTATCAAATAATTCCTGAATCCCTGAAGCTCTGATGATACCTGTTTTTCTGAAAGCCTCTGTAAAAGCTCTATCAGAACCAGCAAGGGCTCCTGTATGACTGGATGCAGCACGAGCACCTGCTTCTGTGGCACCTGATTTTATCAGTATTACAGGCTTGATTTTTGTGACTTCTTTAGCTACCTGAAGAAATCTTTTGCCATCCACAACATCTTCAATATATCCAAGAATTACATCAGTATCAGGGTCTTTTGCAAAGTATTCAAGAAAATCAGTTTCATTAAGGTCAGCTTTATTGCCAAAGCTCACAAATTTTGAAAAACCAAAATTATTTTCTATTGCCCAGTCTATAATTGCGACTCCTAAGGCTCCTGATTGAGAAAAGAAAGCAACTCTTCCTGATGGGGGTAGCTCAGCTGCAAAAGAAGCATTCATTTTATTTTTAGTGTTCATCACACCAAGGCAATTTGGACCAACCATTCTCATTCCTGAAGTTCTTACAATCTCTACAATTTCTTTTTCTCTTGCTACACCATCACCACCAATTTCTTTAAAACCTGCAGTTATTACAACAACTCCTTTGACTCCTGCACGGGCACAATCTTTTAAAGCTTCTGCTACTGCCTTAGCTGGAATTACTATTATGGCAAGATCAACTCTATTCTGTATGGCTGATACAGAAGGATAACAGGGCAGTGAAAGTATCTCAGTTCTTGAAGGGTTTACAGGATATATTTTGCCAGTATATCCATTAATAAGGTTTTTAAGGACAGCATTCCCTACTTTTTTTTCTTCAGAAGAGGCACCCACAACAGCTATAGAGTCTGGATTAAAAATAAAATCAATCATGTGATAATTTACCATAAAAAGATGTTCAAATAAAAGAAATTTTTATTCAATTTTTACAAAATTTTCTTTTGCCTTTATAAGATTTGTAATCGTTTCATTCACAGGAACTGATATATTGCATTCCTTTGCAATTCTTACAACTGCTCCGTTTAATGCATCTATCTCGGTTTTTTTACCATTTTTTATATCATAATACATTGATGGATAATGCTTTGCTGTAGGAGGAACGAGTTTTTCATAAAAATGATGAAGATATTCTCTGTAGTCTTTCCAGTTAAGTTTTATTTTCTTTATTTTTGCAACATTGAAGATCTCTTCAACAATTTTATCCATTATCTTTCTTGTTTCCTCATGCTCTGCAAGAGTACCGTAACTGCATTCAAGAATTGCGCCCAGAGGATTTAATGCAGAGTTATAAAGAATTTTATCCCACAGTATTGCATAAACATCCTGAGATACCCTTGTAGGAAGCCCTGCCTCATTGAAAAATTTTGCAATTTCAACTAATTTTTCTTCAGGAATCGCATTGTCAGGCTGTCCAATAACTATATCATCGGCAAAAACAGTTACTTCAGCCATTCCTGTTTCAACAATTTTTGCACCAAAGATTATTCTTGAAAGAATTACTCTTTCTTTACCTAAGATAGAGCTCGCTATTTCATAATTTCCATATCCATTTTGAGCAAGTAAAACAAGCGTGTTCTGTCCGATTATTGGTTTAATCTGATTAATTGCTGTTTGAGTATCGTAGGCTTTAACTGAGACAATGATGAGGTCTAAATCTCTATCCTGAATTTGTTCAATATTTGTAAAGATTTCATCTAATTGAGCTTCTTTTTCTCCAAAAAGTCCCTTTATTTTTAATCTTTTATCTTTGAGCTCATTGATATACTTATCTTTTGTTAGTCCAAAAACAGTATGCCCCCTTGATTTAAGGCAGGTAGCAAAAACTGTTCCTAAAGCTCCAAGCCCAAAAATCACTATTTTCATATTAAACTCCTTTTATCTTGGCATAATGTTAATTGTTTGATTATTAGAATCTTTCTGGACTTCAGGATTTTTTGAGCTTTCTCTGGATTCCTGAGTAGATGCAGGCAAAGTAAAATCTCGTATTTCTTTATTAGCCAGAGCTTCTTTCATGAATTGAGCCCATATTGGAGCAGAAACCCTTCCACCTGCTTCTCCAGCTCCAAGACTTTTTCTCATATCATCATAGCCAACCCAGACTCCAGCAACAAGTTGTGGTGTGTATCCAATAAACCATGCATCTTTAAAATCATTACTCGTTCCTGTTTTGCCTGCTACGGGTCTTCCAATGTTCGCTCTTGTTCCTGTTCCATAAGCGACAACATCCCTGAGCATGTCCGTAATGGTGTAAGCAACTTCAGGTGAGATTGCCTCCTCAAGCTGAGGCTCATTCTGAAGTAAAATTTTGCCAGAGGCATCAGTTACATATTTTATTGCTATTGGCTTAATTCTTTTACCTCCATTGGCAAATACAGCAAAGGCTGAAGTTAACTCCAAAGGAGAAACACTAAGGCTACCAAGGGCAAGAGTTAGATCTGCTGGCATTTCTGAGTTAATTCCTGCTCTTCTGGCAAGATTTATTATTGAATCAACTCCGAGCATTTCTGCCAATCTAACTGTAGGAACATTTCTTGAGAAAGCCAGCGCTCTTCTTAGGGTTATCTCCCCCCAGAATTCACCATCATAGTTGGATGGTGCCCATTCTTTTAGCCCTGTTCTGTAACTGATTGGCTCATCAAGAATGGTGCTTTCTGGTGTAAATCCTTTTTCTATTGCAGTGGCATAAACAAATGGTTTAAAACTGCTTCCCGGCTGTCTGCGAGCATAAACTGCTCTATTGAACTCTCCTCTCTGAAAACTGTATCCACCCACCATTGCTCTTATATATCCTGATTGCGGATCCAATGCGACCAGAGCTCCCTCTATTTCTGGTTCCTGCTCAAGGGAAAAGAGAATTTCCCTGCCAATTGATTTGAACCTAACCATTATTACATCGCCTGGATGTAAGACGTCTGTAAGATGAAAGTTTTTTATGATTTTAACTTTCCCCGAATGGTCAACTATTTTGCTTGCCCATAAAGCATCCTGTAAATTCAGTTTGCCTTTCAATCCTCTTGCTTTCACAACTGCCTGATTTGGTGAAACAGAAACAACAATACCTTTTGCAATATCTCCAACTGCTGGGCTAAAGGCAGTTTTTTCTTCCTTTTCTTCATTATTTTTTATAGAAACCTTACTAATTGGACCTCGCCAGCCAATCCTTTTATCCACATCTCTAAGTCCTTCCTGCAGAGCTCTCTGCGCTGCCCGCTGGGCATGGGGGTCAAGGGTTGTATAAACTCTTAAATTCCCCTTGTATATTCTCTCAATATCAAAGTTTTCCTCAAGCTGTTTTCTTACATACTCAAGGAAGTAGTTATAGTTTTCAGTGGAAATTCTCAATGAACTCAGATGAAGAGGCTGTGAAGATGCTCTTTTTCTTTCCTGTGGAGTAATCAACTCTTCCTTTTCCATTCTTTCAAGCACTGTCTCCTGACGCTGTTTTGCTTTAACAAGATCATTGTATGGAGAGTATGTATTTGGTGCTCTTATTAATCCTGCCAGTAAGGCTGCTTCAGGCAGGGTAATCTTTTGTACTGATTTGCCAAAATATATTCTTGAAGCCATTTCCACACCATAGGCTCCGTGTCCAAAATAAACATTATTTAGATAAAGCTCAAGTATTTTTTCTTTGCTTAATTCCTTTTCAATTTTCATTGCAAGATAGGCTTCCTTTATTTTTCTTGAAAGAGTTTTCTCTGGAGTAAGAAACATTATTTTTGCAAGCTGCTGAGTAATTGTGCTTCCACCTTCTTTAAGACTCATATGTAGAATATCAGTGATTAATGCTCTTCCTATTCCAATATAGTCAATTCCTTTATGCTTCCAGAAGCGATTATCCTCTGTAGCAACCACAGCATCTATAAGATGCTTTGGAATAAGACTCAGCGGAATGTATATGCCCTTTTGAATTTTAAACTCGCCAATTAGTGTTCCATCCTCTGCGTAGACTTTTGTGCCCTGAGTTGGTTTTACCTTTTCAAAGTCTTTTATTGAGGGTATATCTCTGAATAAGGCAAATCCTGCACCTGCAAGAAATGCAATGAGCACAACAACTGTAATCAGGATAAGTTTGATTTTCATATCAACTATTATTATAACACCAGATTTGACATATTAAAAAGAGATAACTTAAAGTAATTCTAAAATAATTTTCTTTTAAATGGAGGAAACTATGAAAAAGTACAAATGCAGTGTATGTGGCTATGTTTATGATCCAGCACAGGGAGACCCTGATAACGGTATTCCAGCAGGAACAGCCTTTGAAAATTTGCCTGATACATGGAGTTGTCCTGTTTGCGGTGCAACAAAAGATATGTTTGAACCAGAAGATTAATTATGGAGGATTTTATGAAATCCATTGAAGTTGCTTTAAAAATGGAAACAGATGCTGTAAAGTTTTACACTGAAGCAGCAGAGAAAATTTCCCATCCTGTGGGCAAAAAAATGTTTCTGACTATAGCTGAGGATGAAAAAAATCACATTAAGATGATTGAGGAAGTTCTTAAAGGACTTGAGCTTACAGTTCGAGAATCAAATCCTGTTAAAACAGTTAAAACAATCTTTGAAGAAATGAAAGACCAGATGATGGAAAGAATAAAAGCTCAGACTGATGACCTTGAAGCATTCAGAATAGCGATGCAGATGGAAAAAGAAGGTATAGAATTTTATAAAAAAGTAAAAGAGGAGGTAGCTACTGAAAAGGAAAAGAAGCTTTTTGAAAGACTAATTTACGAGGAACAACAGCATCACAGAATCTTTTCTGAAACCTATAATTTTTTGAGTGATACAGGTAACTGGTTCATGTGGAAAGAATTCTCAATTGTTGAAGGCTGAGCAGACAACAGAAGTAAAAATTTTTTTTGACGGCAACCTTAGAAATCTCAGCGCATAGTTTATCCTGTGAGCAAATTGTGGTATATTATAACTATGTTTAACACTAAAGCCTTCGGTGATTCAAAGTTCAGATTTCAAAGTTTAACTTTAGTATTTTATCTAATTGGTTTTGTAGTTGTATTAGCTGAAACCATCTTCCATATTTATGGTAAGAGTCTTTGCTTGGCAGAGGGATGCCGGATTGTTGAAAGTTTTGTTAAAGGAGGAGACCTTATTCTTCTTATTGCAGGTTTAGTCTTATTTGGAGTCTTAATCTTTCTCTCTTCTTATAAATTTCCTGAGAAGATTAAACCATTAATTGAATATATTCATTCAGGGATTCTCATTGCAGCCTTATCAGTAGAAGGTTATTTACTTGGTTTCCAACTGTTTATAATTAAAGAACTATGCATCTTTTGTCTTACCGTCTTTGGAATTCTTTTTATAAGCATCTGTTTAAGACTATTTAAAAAACGGTTGGAAATGGTTTATGCGTTTGCTGGTTTTGTTTGCCTGATTTTAATAACCTACTTCGTAAATCCTGAGATTAACCTGATACCTTCTTCCAGGTATGTTCTTGTTTACTCCAGAGGATGTCCCCATTGTGAAGAGGTAATACAGTTCTGTAAAACTCATTCAATTTCAGTTCAGACTATTGAGGCAAAAGAAATTTCAGGTATTCTTAGAACTCTGAAAATAGAGCATGTCCCTGTTCTTTTTTGTGATGAAGGCACAACGAAAAAATTTATTGTTGGACAGGCTGAGATTAAAGAATATCTGCTCAGCCAAGCTCCTCAAACAACTACTCAGGAAGGAGTATGCCCTATTTTTGAGAAGGAGAAATGTCAGTGAGAATCTCTTTAAGCCTCAATGCATTTTTCACAGCGTATCCCAGAAAGTCGTTGTCAAAGTAAATATAAGCAGGCTTATTCCATATTTTAAGCTTTTGAGCCCACATTCTTAATTCCTCATCTGTATATTCTGAGGCATAAAGCCTTTGTGATCCATGCAGTCTCACATAAACAAAGTCTGCTGTAATGGCTTCATAGTAAGGAAATCTTCCAGCGGAATCTGCTATACAGAAAGCAATGTTATTCTGTTTTAGAATACTAAAAAAGTCGTCATCAATGAAGGTTTTATTCCTGACTTCAATAGTATATTTATATTTTTTGTCCAGCAAAGAAACGAAATCATCAACTACTTTTGCATCAAATTTTAATCCTGGTGGAAGTTGAATCAGAATAATGCCTAATTTTTCTTTTAAAGTAGCATATTTTTCAATAAAGCTGGTGATTGAATCTTTATTCACTTTAAGTCTTTTAAAATGCGTTATTTGCCTTGAAAGTTTTACCGAGAAAAGGAAATCTTCTGGCGTCAGATTATACCATTTTTGAAATGTTGATGCTCTTACATCTCTGTAAAAAGTAACATTAATTTCCACAGTTGAAAAATGCCTGCAGTAATAAGACAACCATTTTGAATATTGTAATTCTTCAGGATAAAAAACGCCTTTCCAGTGTCCATACTGCCAGCCTGATGTGCCGATATAGTAGTTTAATCTTCCCTGTATAGCCTGCTCCATAAATCTTCATAATAAAAAAGCTTTTTGAAAAGCCATGTTCTGTTGTTTAAATTCCACTCTATTGTAGATTTTAATCCAGATTCAAACTTTGTTGCAGGAGCCCAGCCTGTTCTGTTTTTGATTTTTTCACTACATATGGCAAATCTCTTTTCATGTCCGGGGCGATCTGGAACGAACTTTATCAGGCTTTCAGGTTTTTCAAGAATTTTTAGTATTTGTTTTACGATGTCAATAACTTGAAACCTCTCTCCACTTCCCACATTATATACTTCTCCTGGTTTACCCTTTTCCAGAACTGCAAAAATTGCCCTTATACAATCACAAAGATATAGCCATTCACGAATTATGTCCCCTGTTCCATAAACCGGGATATAATCATTTCGCAAAGCCTTAAGTATGGTCATTGGTATAAGTCTTTCAGGATTTTGCCAGGGACCATAAATACTGCAAAGTCTTAAAGTAATAACAGGAACTTTCAATGCTCTCCAGTAAACCTGTCCAAGCATATCTGCTGATGCTTTGCTCACAGCATAGGGAGAACGAGGATTCAGAGGACAGTCTTCATCCCTTTCTCCCTCTTTAATATCGCCATATTCTTCATAAGAGGTAATGTTTATAAACTTTTCTACCTCAAACTCTTTAACAAGCTCAAGAAGATATATAGTTCCTATGATGTTCGTTTCCATGAAAATACTCGGCTCTATAACTGATCTGTCTATATTTGTTTCAGCTGCAAAATGTAATACTACTTTGGGTTTATGTTTTTCAAATATTTTTCTTAATTCTTCTTTGTTAAGGATGTCTACATTGTAAAAATCTATTCTGTCTTGAATTGGTTTGAGTCTCTCCATATCACCAGCATAAGTCAATTTATCAACAACAGTAACTTTACAGCCTTTTCTTGCAGCTAATCTTACAAAATCACTTCCTATAAAACCGGCTCCACCAGTTACAAGAACTTTCATGTCTGAAGCCTCCTTAAAAAATTTTACTTAATTATACCAAAATATACCAAAAATGGCTAAGAATGTTTTAAAATAAAATTTATCAATATCTTTATAAGGAGGGGTGCAGTCAGATGCCAATTTATGAATATGAATGTATGAAATGCCACAAAGTTCACGAAGTTATTCAGAAATTCAGCGAAGAACCTTTAAAAAATTGTCCTGTCTGCGGAGGAGAGCTTAAAAAACTTATATCCCACTCTTCTTTTATTTTAAAGGGAAGTGGCTGGTATGTGACAGACTATGCAAGAAAAAATAACTCAGGGAATGGTTCTTCCAATTCAGACAAAACTTCCAAAAAATCAGAGGAAAAATCCACTTAGATGGAAAACATACATATCCATGTACCATATAACAAAATTTATGATTACATTGATATCATTCAAAAAGAAAAACTTAACCTTGAAATATATTTTGACTCTCAATCCCTTGACCGTATTACTACAAAGGATATAGAAAAACTTAAAAAAACTCTATCCTATGAGCCTTGTTTATCTTTCCATGCACCATTTATGGATTTATCTCCCGGTGCAGTTGATTCAAAGGTAAGAGAGATTACAGTTGAAAGATTTAATCAGGTTTTTGACATTGCTGAAATCCTAAGCCCAAAATCAATAGTTTTTCACTCAGGCTATGAAAAATGGAAGTATGCCTTTAAAGTAAAAGTGTGGCTGGAGGCAAGTCTTAAAACATGGGAAAAAATTTTACCAAGAGGGGAAAATTTAAAGATTAAAATTGCCATAGAAAACATTTTTGAAGAAGACCCAGAAAATCTGCAAATGCTTATGGAAAAAATTCGCTCCCCTTATTTTGGAATATGTTTTGATACAGGGCATTTTAATCTCTTTTCAAAAAAAAGCATTGAAGAATGGCTTTATTCGTTGAATGATTATATAATTGAGCTTCACCTCCATGACAACAACAAACAGTTTGATGAACATCTCTGTATTGGAAGTGGTTGCTTTGATTTTGAAAAATTTTTTAGATTATTTAAAAATGAAAATTGTTTACATACAATTGAAGCTCATACTCCTGAAGATGTGTTTAAAAGCATAAAAATGCTTGAAAAATTGATTAAATAGAGACAGTTATGGTATTTTATTTTTCAAAACTTATAAAATAAGGGTATAGCCATGGCAAAAATGAAAGGTGCAGAAATTTTAATTGAATGTTTGAAAAGGGAGGGAGTAAAACACATTTTTGGTTACCCCGGAGGAGTAATTCTTGACATCTTTGACCTTCTTTACGATGATCCAGATATAAAGCTAATTCTTACAAGACATGAACAGGGAGCTACCCACGCTGCTGATGGATATGCAAGGGTCAGTGGAAAACCAGGCGTTGTTCTGGTTACAAGTGGTCCAGGAGCAACTAATACTGTAACAGGAATAGCGACTGCGTACATGGATTCTGTTCCACTTGTTATCTTTACAGGTCAGGTTCCCACATTTCTTATTGGAAATGATGCCTTTCAGGAAGCAGATATTGTAGGAATTACAAGACCTTGCACCAAATACAATATCCTCGTAAAGGATGTAAAAGATTTAGCAAAACAGGTAAGAGAAGCTTTCTATATTGCCACTACAGGTAGACCAGGTCCTGTGCTTGTTGATCTTCCTAAGGATGTTACTCAGGGTAAGACAGAGTTTGTCTGGCCAGAAAAAGTTCATATAAGAAGTTACAATCCGACCTATGAGGGTAATATTTACATGATAAAAAAAGCAGCACAGGAAATAGCCAGGGCAAAAAAACCTGTCATCATTGCCGGTGGTGGATGTATTATTTCCAATGCACATGAATATCTTAAAGAACTTGCAGAAATTACTCAGATTCCAGTTGCCAATACTCTTATGGGGCTTGGCAGTTTCCCTCGCACCCATGAACTTTCACTTGGAATGCTTGGAATGCATGGAACATATTATGCTAATATGGCAGTTCAGAATTCCGATTTAATCATCGCAATTGGAATGAGATTTGACGACAGAGTAACAGGGAAAGCAGATGCGTTTGCTCCTCAGGCAAAGATTATCCACATAGATATTGATCCTACATCAATTCGTAAGAATGTGAGAGTTGATATCCCAATAGTTGGAGATGTAAGCAGGGTTCTTCAGGTGCTCAATAAAATCATAAAAGAAGAAATTAAGCCTCAGTGGGAGGAGATCAGAAAGGCTTGGCTTAAACAGATAAATCAATGGAAAAAGGAAAGACCGCTTACATATGAATTTGATCCAGAAGTTATAAAGCCCCAGTATGTTATTGAAAAAATATATGAAATTACAAAAGGGGATGCAATTATTACAACAGAAGTTGGACAGAATCAGATGTGGGCAGCTCAGTTTTACAAATTTGACAAACCTCGCAGGCTTGTAACCTCAGGTGGACTTGGAACAATGGGATATGGATTTCCGGCAGCAATTGGTGCGCAGCTTGCCTTTCCTGATATGACAGTTATTGACATAGCAGGTGATGGAAGTATCCAGATGAATATTCAAGAACTTGCAACAGCAGTGGTTTATGATTTACCTGTAAAGGTGGCAATAATTAATAACAGTTATCTTGGAATGGTCAGACAATGGCAAGAACTCTTTTACAATGAAAGATATTCACATACCTATTTAAGCACAGCACCTGATTTTGTAAAAGTCGCAGAATCTTATGGAGCTGTTGGATTGAGAGCAACCAAACCAAGTGAGGTTGAACCTGTAATAAAAGAAGCTTTATCAATAAGAAAGCCTGTATTTATGGATTTTGTTGTTGACTGGAAAGAAAAAGTTTATCCTATGGTGCCGCCAGGAGCTCCAATTGATCAGATGATTTTTGAAGAGAAGAAAAAAGAGCGAAAACTGAAAGCGGTTAAATAGGAGGAAACAGTGAGACACACAATCTCTGTTTTAGTAGAAAACAAATTCGGAGTTTTAGCAAGAATTGCAGGACTGTTCAGCGGCAGGGGTTACAACATAGAAAGTCTTTCAGTGGGAGAAACAATTGATCCAAATATATCAATTATGACAATTGTAACAACAGGCGATGATAGAGTTATTGAACAGATTACAAAGCAACTTAACCGACTTGTTGATGTTATCAAAGTTGTTGATTTAACCGAGATAGACCATGTGGAAAGAGAAATGGTTTTAATTAAAGTTGCACCAAGAAAGGAAAACAGACTTGAGTTATTGAAAACAGTTGAAATATTTCGTGGAAGAGTTGTTGACTCAGGTCCTACAACCTATACAATAGAAGTCACAGGAGATGAAAAAAAGATTCAAGCTTTTATAGAACTTATGAAACCCTTAGGAATAAAAGAGTTTGTGAGAACCGGTAAAGTAGCCATTCCAAGAGAAATATCTCAAAGAAAATAACAACAAATTTATAAAAGGAGGAAAAATGGCAAATATGGGAAAAGTTTATCTTATTGATGTAACAAATAGAGATGGGGTTCAGACTTCAAGAATACTTCTACCAAAACTTTCAAAGACAATGCTCAATTTATATCTTGATGAGATGGGCGTTTATCAGAGTGAAATTGGATTTCCTACCCTGAAACATGAAGTTAATTACATTAATGCGAATCTTGAACTTGCTGAGATGGGCGTCTTTAAAAGAATTCATCTTGAAGGATGGGCAAGAGCCATTCCTGAAGATGTTGAGCTTGCATTTAAAAACTGTCCTAAAATTAAACACTTGAATCTCTCCGTCTCAACATCTGAAATTATGATTCAGGGTAAGTTTCAGGGCAGAAAAACATGGGATGACATTGTAAAAGGAATGTATAATGCTGTAAAACTTGCCAAGGAATTAGGAGCAGAAACAGTAGGCTTCAATGCAGAAGATGCATCCAGAACAGAACTCAGCAGACTCATTGAATTCATTCTTGCAGGAAAAGAGGCAGGTGGAGATAGATTCCGTTACTGTGATACACTTGGATGTGAAGACCCGATTACAATTTATGAAAGAATTCATACACTTGCGCTGGCTACAAAATTTCCCATTGAAATGCATTGTCACAATGACCTTGGCATGGCAGAGGCAGTATCTGTTGCAGGAGCTCAGGGTACAATAGAGGCAGGAGTTGACAGTTACATAAATACAACGGTTAATGGATATGGTGAAAGAGCTGGAAATGCTGATCTGGTATCCACAATCTTAGCCCTTAAGTTTTCTCATGGACTGAAGGAAAAATGTCCACTTGATGAACATGTAAATCTTAAAATGGCATGGAAAATTGCCAAATACGCCTCATACGCTTTCAATATCCCCATCCCTATAAATCAGCCAGGTGTTGGTGCAAATGCTTTTGCCCATGAATCAGGAATCCATGCTGATGGAGTTTTAAAAGACAGAGCTAATTATGAACTGTACTCTCCAGAAGATGTTGGTCGTGGAGAACCAGAACTTCTTGAAACAGGAAGAATTATAACAACTGGAGAGTATGGTGGAATAAAAGGATTCAGATATGTATACAGCAAACTTGGAATAGAATTTCACGATGACAATGAAGCAAGAAAAATACTTGAACTTGTTCAGTATGCAAATTTACATACCCAGAAACCTCTTACTGATGATGAACTTAGATTTATAGCACAGTATCCTGACATTGTCAGGCAGATTCTAACAGTAACACCTTAGGAGGAAATATAAAAATGTACAATATCACGCTTATTCCAGGAGATGGAATTGGACCTGAAATCTCTGAGGCAATGAAAAAAGTTGTTGAAGCAACAGGAGTAAAGATCAACTGGGAAATTCAGAATGCAGGAGAAGACGTTTATTTAAAAGAGGGGAATCCTCTTCCTGAAAGGGTGATAGATTCAATCAAAAAAAATAAAATTGCCATAAAAGGACCAATAACAACACCTGTTGGAACAGGTTTCAGAAGCGTAAATGTCACTCTCAGACAGGCTCTTGACCTTTATGCATGTGTAAGACCCTGCAAGAGCTTTAAAGGTGCAAGAACAAAATATGAAAATATTGATCTTGTTATAGTAAGAGAAAACACAGAAGACCTTTATGCTGGAGTGGAGTTTAAAAAAGGTGAGCCTGAAACACTGGATTTGATAAAATTTATTGAAGAAAAAACGACCAAAAAAATCAGGCAGGACTCTGGAATAAGTATTAAACCAATCTCAGTTTTCGGAACAGAAAGAATTGTCCGTTTTGCCTTTGAGTATGCAAGAAAAAATGGTAGAAAGAAGGTTACCGCTGTTCATAAAGCAAATATCATGAAGTACAGTGATGGGCTTTTTCTTGAAGTGGCAAGAGATGTGGCAGCCCGATATCCAGACATAGAGTTTGAGGACAAGATTGTTGACAACATGTGTATGCAGCTTGTTCAGAAGCCTGAGCTTTATGATGTTCTTGTACTACCAAATCTCTACGGTGACATAATAAGCGATCTTGCAGCAGGGCTTATTGGTGGACTTGGACTGGCACCGGGAGCAAACATTGGTGATGAATATGCGGTATTTGAGCCAACCCATGGAAGCGCACCAAAATACAAGGGATTGAACAAAGTAAATCCCTTTGCAATAATATTGAGTGCAGTTATGATGCTGAGACATTTAGGTGAATTTGATGCTGCAAATAAAATAGAAAAAGCTGTAGCTGAAATTATAGAAGAGGGAAAGTTTGTAACCTATGATATGAAAACACCAGATGATCCAAATCCACCTGTGGGAACACAGGAGGTAGCAGAGGCGCTTGTTAAGAAAATTAAATCCTGATTATGAATGAGATTTTTTTAATAATTCTTCTTATCATTTTGAATGGCCTCTTTGCTGCCAGTGAAATCGGAGTTGTTACATTAAGAAGATCAAAGCTTAAACAGCTTATTGAAGAAAAAAATCCAAATGCTGAAATAGTTCAAAAATTCAAGGAAAATCCTGATAAATTCTTAGCAACTATTCAGGTTGGAATTACTCTAATAGGAAGCCTGGCCTCAGCTCTGGCAGGTGCATATGCAGTAAAAAACATAAAGCCTTTGATTGAGGCATTACCATTCAGTTTCCTTAGAGTTTCTGCAGAAGCAATATCTATCGCTGTAGTTGTAATTCTGGTTACATATTTTATGGTAATAGTGGGTGAACTAATTCCAAAATCCATTGCTCTTTACCATCCTGACTGGATAAGCTTAAAAACTGCAAAATTTATTGATAGATTCTCAAAGTTAACCTTTATTTTTGTAAAAATTCTAACAGTGAGCACAAACTTTCTTCTTAAACCATTTGGACTTAAGGCATTCTCTGAGAGAGGATTTGTTTCACAGGAAGAGTTAAAACTTTTAATTGAAGAAGGAGAACAAAAGGGTATATTTGAACCTGAAGAACGACAGCTTATCCATAGTGCATTCAGCTTCAGTGAAATAACAGTTAAAGAAATAATGGTTCCAGCTCCTCAAATGGTTACTGTTAGCATTTACATGAGCATTGATGAAATTAAAGAAATTATTATGGATGAAAAGTTTTCAAGATATCCTGCTCTTGGTAAGGATCTCAATGACATTAGAGGAATACTTCATGCAAAGGATTTCTATAATGCACTCATTAAAAATTCTGAAACCATAGATATAAAAAGACTTCTTAAACCTCCCATGTTTGTGCCTGAAACGATGAAAATAAACATACTGCTTAAAGAAATGCAGAAAAAAAGAGTTCACATGGCAGTGGTTGTTGATGAATACGGTGTTGTAACAGGGCTCGTAACACTTGAAGACATTCTTGAAGAGCTTGTAGGTGAGATAAGGGATGAATATGATACTGAAATGCCTGTAATTACACTTCCCGATGGTTCAATGCTTATTGATGCTACAATTTCCATAAGAGATTTAAAAGAAGACTACGGAATTGAAATTGAAGAATCAGAAGATTACGATACTCTTGGAGGATTTATTCTTACCGCTCTTCAAAGAATTCCCCGTGTTGGTGACACTGTAAATGTTGATGGTAAAACTTTTAAAGTTGTTGAAATGATTGGACAGAGAATATCAAAAATAAGATATGAAAAAATTTTTACGAAAGAATAGCCATTCTCCTTACAATGAATCTGTAAAACAGAATTATTAAGATGACCACTCCTGAGGAAAGTGCCACTTCCATCCAAGTAGGATAGTATTTCTCAGAAAGAGGAATGTACCAGTTGTAGGCAATCAGGCTTACATTAAAACGATTAAGTATTACTCCAAAAGCAATTCCAAAGGCTGTTACTCTAACTATTTTCGCATTTTTTGTTTTTATTGCATTTATTAGAACTAAAGCAGGAAGCAATACAAAGCCACAAACTTCAAAAAGATACCAGTAGCCATAACCAGTAATTAAATAATGCCAGTTATCATAATGGGCAAGGTCAAGAATTTTAAGAATTAAATATACAAAAAGCGATACAACCAGAGCCTTAGCAAGCCCCAGTGTTTTTCTATTAAACTCCTCTTCATCAAAATTTTTTATGTGTTCTTTAAAAACTCTATGAGAAATGGTGCTTTCAATTATAACCATTGAAATTCCAGCAAAGACTGCAGAGATGAGGAAAAACAACGGCAGTAATGCCGAATACCAGAGAGGATGCACTTTTGTTGGTGCAATAAGAAACAATCCTCCAAGAGCTGACTGATGTCCACCAGCAATGATTACACCGAATACAGTTGCCCAGATTCCAAGCTTTGAGAAAAATTCTCTCAATTTCTCCCTGCCAATCCATTCAAAAAATGCAGGAAACCACTCAATAAGGCAAATGATAATATACAAGAAAAAATGCCATGCAATGAGAAACAGTATTGAATTTAATCCCCATGACCAGCCAATTACATAGGGAACACGGTAGTATCTACCAAGATCAAACATCAAGGCAAAGACTGCAAAAACATAACCAAGCAGGCTTGAAAGAATTGCAGCTCTGGCAAAGTGTTTATAGTCTTTTAATCCAAAAAGATAGACTGCTGTGCCCACTGTAAGTCCCGGTGCAGCAAGAGCAATTCCTGCAAGAATGTCAAAGCTAATCCACAATCCCCATGGATATGTATCAGAAAGGTTTGTTGCAGGACCAAGTCCATAAAGAAGCCTGTAAACCATTGAATAAAAAGAAAAGGCAAGAATTAAAAAGGCAATGAAAAATGGCAGTGTAGCATGTTTTGAAACATACTCTTTAAAGCTCATGCCCAGAAATATTTTTTCTCTAAACCAGCTATTGTTTCTCATTGCTCTGCACATCCTGTGATTCTTTTTTCTTTCTGTTTTTTGAAATCATGTAATAGGCTCCCCATACAAGGGGTGCTGCAGCAACAATCTCAAGCACCTTTACTGTAAAAAGAAAGTTTTTACTGTAGTCCGGGATAGGTCTTTTATCAAGCTTCGGAAATCCGAGTTTTTCAAAGGGAACTCCTGAAATGTAAAGCCAATTTGTTCCACCTGCTTCATGCTCTCCATAAACATGAGGTAGATATCTTTCAGGATTGTTATTTATTCTCTCATAGGCAAGTTTTAGCATCTCACTTCTTGGTCCAAATCTTAAAGCATCAGCTGAACATATTTCTACACAGGCAGGAACCTGAGACTCTGTTATTCTATCAAAGCACATTGTGCATTTTGTAATCTGTGGTGTAATTGGATCGTAGTATTCATAAGCAGGAACATCAAAGGGACAGGCAATCATACAGTAACGACAGCCCACGCATAAAGAAGGATTATAAAGCACTGCTCCATGAGAAGTCTTCTTAAAGGCATCAACAAAACATGCGTTAAGACAGGCAGGTTCAGCGCAATGCATGCATTGTTTTTTTACATAAACAGGTTTTCCTCCATCGTAAAATCTGTTTACAACAGTAAACTGTCCAGCATGGGTTCTACGAATTCTGTCAAAAACTGATGGAGCTTTATCCTTTGATTCCTCAAACTCTTTAATGGGCCTGTTGGGATTTTTATTCCATTCATTGCATGCCCATTCACATCTTCTGCACCCAATACATTTCGTAATGTCAACAAGCACAGCGTAGGGCTCTGTTGGAAGTTTTCTGCTTTTTACTGCTTCGTATTTTAACCAATTCTTTCTGTTTGCAGTGTTACCCGTTGATTTCACAGTATCCTGAGACAAATTAGAAGAATCTCCTCCATAAACTTTTTTCCCACCTATAAAACTAATTCCAGCTACTGTCAATGCTTTTTTCAAAAACTCTCTTCTATTCATTTGTCCCTCAACAAATTAATATCTTCTCCTTTCTCTTAACATTCCCACAATAACAATAAACGCAAAAATTGAAAGCACAGCAATGACATACTCAGCTCCGTGATGAGAAAAAAGCTGTTCAAGTATGTACATTTTTATATCCCCCTCTTTCTTTCATGACAGTCAGTGCAGGTTTTTGGTTTCTGTAGCGCCATGTTTTCATGACACTTAATGCACATTGTATGATATGCAGCCTGTAGTCTCGGTCTTCCCATTGCTTGAGAATCAAAGGAGACACTATGACAACTTGTACAGACTGGTGGATTGTCCTTTTTTGCCTCTGCTTCTTCCTTACTTTTATGATGACAACCCTTGCACATTGTATTTAAATCTTTGTGAAAATATGTTGCAAGCCTGCTTTGATTTGACATATCAGTCAGCTTTTTCACAATTTTATAATGAGGCATTTTGACAGGCTCAAAATCCTTTTCAATGTGTTTTATTGTTACTTCTTCTTTAATCTTTTGAGTTGAAACATCCAATAGAGCAAACTTTTCAATCTCTTTTTTACCACTGTGACACCTGTTACATACTTCTTTGTTTGCTATCTCTGTCTTAACTGGTGCAATAAAGTAATGACAGCCCTTACAGTCTTTCTTTTCCATTAAACTTCTGTGACAGCCCTGACAGCTCATCTGAGAGCTCTGCGAATGATAGGCAGTAAGGATATTTACAAATCCTCCTTCCTCCCTACCTTTTAGATTATGACATTCTTTGCAACTTTTCAATGTTTCATGATGACAGCTTCTACAGGTTTTATTATTTTTTTCGTGGAATTCGTGATTAAAGGGAACTCCTTTCATTTTTGATTCTTCAATGTTTATGAAGACAGTCTTTGGCTGATCTCTTTCAGGTCTTGGTATGTCTTTAAGCTCTTGCACTGCTTTATATTTTCCCGTATGACACTTTGAACACTGCATTGGTCCTGCTTCCTTAGATTCTAATTTATTATGCAAATGACAGTTTAAACACAGGCTGTGAAAGGCTTTTTCAATTCCCCAATTGCCCTGTTTAGCTATTTTTACTATTTTTGAAAGTTCAGGTCCTCTCTTCTTATTCAGGTCATGACAGTAATAACAGGACTCTTCAGTTCCTTTTTCATAGACCAATGCAAGTTCTTTGTTTTTCTCTTCAATGTCATAGGTATGATGGCAAAGACTACAGTCTTTTTTATTTTTTTCTACGTGTTTGCCATGAAGGGAAAAATCAAACTCCACTGAAGGATATTTAACTGTCATATCCTCATTTCCCTTCTTATGGCATTCTCTGCAGGAGAGAATTACAGGACCTGTTTTTATTTTTTCAAAGCTTAATTTTTGATGACATCTCAAGCACTGCTCATGATAGGCATTTTTAAGCAGTTGAGAATTCTTTCTATCAATGTTTTTAGGAAACTCAAAGAAAAACTCGCCGAATTTGTCCTGAACATGGCACTCCTGACAGAGCATCTCATCAGGCTTTTTAAAAGCCTTTGCCAGAGCTTCAACATGCCTTTGATGTTCAAATAAAACCGTGCCATACTCAAGTCTGCCAAATACTTCTTTATGAGCAATGGCGATGATGTCCTTACCTGCCTCCAGGCTTTTACTGACAGGCTCTGAATGTAGCGAAGTATAGATACCTAATCCAGAGAAAGCTACAAACAGCAAAACTCCTATGAACCCAAAATTCCTCATGCTCTCATCTCTTCAGGAATTTCCATCTGCTCTGCAATCATGTCTGTTAAAAATTTTACATGAACTCCAAGCTTGTAGTAGTCATTCAAATCTTCAATTCCCTTATGACAGGTATGACATGGTGCAATCACTATTTTTGCTCCCGTATCTCTTATCTGCTCTGCCTTTATCCTGCCACCTTCAATTCTTGCCATCTTCCATGGTGGACCAGCATCAATCATTCCTCCGCCGGCAGAGCAACAGTAGTTATGGTCATCTTTTGGTGTCATCTCTATAAAGTTTTCACAGAGAGTGTTTACAATGTATCTAAGTTTTTCTCCCAACCCCCTGTATCTGATTATGTTACAGGGATCCTGTAAAGTTACAGGTTCTTTAATTTTTTGGCTGATTTTTATTTTACCGCTTTTTAAAAGTTCATAGAAAAACTCAACGCCGTGCAGATAGGGAATTGGATTTTCCTTCCATCCCATAAGTCTTGTTCCTTCGTATATGCCTGTTCTGTAAGCATGTCCGCACTCTCCCATAACAATTCTCTTAACATTCAGTTTAAAAGCAACTTCATAGTGAGTTCTCACCACTTTCTGAAGGGTTTCATGATCCTGAGCATAAAAGGCTTTGTTTGTATAATCCCATCCATCACAATCAGGCATTGTCCAGTCAATCTTTGCCACATTCATTATCTTTGCCATATTAGTAAGGAGCCCTGTCATGTATTTTGCCTCAAGCCCATGAGCAAGATAAAGAACTTCAGCGTCCTTTTTGCCAAGAGGAATTCTCGCATTTTTAACTTCTGCCCTTAACTCATCTTCAAGCCATTGAACTGTATCAAGCCATTCATCCTGCCTGAACCATAGCATATTCGTTGTCTGCATGTGACTCAATGCCTGATCCTGAATATACTGAGGCACTGCACCAATCAGGCAGCATATTCTTCTTACAAGGCTTATTAAATAGGCAATATCAATCCCAAAAGGGCAGAACTGAACACATCTTCGGCAGAGATTGCATTCAGAGAAGGCAATTCTTGCATATTTTTTTATCTCATCTTTGCTGACATTCCCCTTTTTATTGAGTATATCCCATATTGTTTGCTTTACTTTTGCTGCAGGTGCATAGGTTGGATCACCTTCATGGGCAAGATAGTGATGACAGGAGTCTGTGCACATGCCACATCTCATACAGGTCTCTACAAAGCTCTTTAGTCTTGCTGAGGCTTCTCTTTTTAAAACCCAATCAATAGCCCTTTTTATCTTTGACTCATCAATTCTGTTCAGTGTTTCATCAATCCCAATGTCTGTTACAGGTTTTCTTTCAAACTTTACCATAACTACCTCAATAATCCCTTGAATGTCTTACTGCACCAAACTCACTTCCTGTGTGAGCTCTTGTAAGGAAAAACATAAAAATGTGACTGAGCCTTGTAAAAGGAATAGTAGCAAGCATGACTTCACCCGTAATCATATGAATTGTGAGCATTAATTTATACTCCAGTAAAAGCTCATAATGGGCAAGAAATCCTGTTATAAAAGTTGAAGCTACAATAACAATTGTCAGATAATCTCCACTTCCAGTTAGAAATCTCACATCTGGTTGAATTATTCGACGAATAACAAGTAGAATTAGAGCAAATATGACAATCAATGTCATGGCATCAGCCAGACCCTGAGGAATACTCCACCAACTAATCTTCCATGAATCATACCACAGCTCAATGTGCCCAGCTAAAAATAAAGGAGTTAAAATAACGCATGTGTGAAAAACAAAACTGAGCAATGTAAACCAAGGATGTCTTCTCATACTTATGCTTCCAAATGGTATGAGCCAGTGAATTAAAGAGCGAAGAGTGTATTTAAAGCTCAGATAGGGATATATAACCTTTTCTTTTTTTGCAAGCTGAATAGTGTTATACACACGATAAAATACTCCTACAAAAAATACTATAAAGGCAAGCCAGACAAGGGGTCCTCTTGCCAGAGTGTAAATTGAAGGATCTCTGAAAAACTGCTCCATTACCTTAAAATCTCTCCAATTGAAAGAATTTTTCTATAATACTTTCCATTTTTAATACATCTCACTAAAATTTTCTCTCCATCAGGACTAAAAACAGGCTCCCACAGCATATCAAAAACATCCTTTCCAATCTTTCCATCAAGCACTATAAAAAAAACTCCTTGCCTTTCTGCTTTTGCAACGATGTGAGAACCATCAGGGCTGAACTGAGGTGTCCATACTCTTTCAAAGCCTTCATTCCATGCAACTCCGTCAACAGCCACTGTCCATAAATTGTTTTCCCTTACTACAGATGCCACTTTTTTACCATCAGGGCTGAATTGGGGAGGCAGAACAGCCTGAGAGAATGTCCTTGTCCATGCAACTCCGTCAACAGCCACTGTCCATTTACCAAACTCTGGTGATACAACAGCAGCAATTTTTTTTCCATCAGGACTTACTGTCTGATGCCAGAGTTGAACAAAATATTTATTCCACAAAGGCTTTCCATTCAAGACAAGACTCCATCCCTTTTCTGTCTTGACTGGCACGCAGATATCACTTTCATTTACAAAAACAGGCTCCCATGCATTGGGAAAAATCTCATTCCATAGATTTCCATCCACTGCCACTGTAAACTCCTGCTGGGAAAGCCTCGCTGTAGCAGCAGCCCTTCCTTGACTGCTAAATGTTAATCCATAAACAGAGATAAAGTTTTTATCCCATGCAATACCATTTACTGCTACAGTCCAGACACCTTCTTTGAAACTGAAAATATCAAGCAGCTGAGGATTTTTTGTTCTTACATAACAGGCGGTTTTGCTGCCATCAGGAGCTATAAACAAATCCCTTGCATCAAAAAAGAGATTATCCCATACCTTTCCATTTACGCAAACTCCATAGGAATCTCCCTTTTTTACATTAAAGGCTACGCATGAGGCGTCTTTGCTGAACTGAAGATTCCATGCATAATCAAAAGTTTCATCAAGCAAAACCTCATCCTTTGCCATTGTCCATTCATAATTCTTCAAAACAAGGCAGGCAACAGAACCATCAGTAATAAGCCTTAGAAAACAAACCCTTTCAAAGGTATCATCCCAAGTTTTCCCATTTATGCAGGGCGTGACCCTTTTGTCTTCTATTTCAACAACAGCAGCTATCTTTTCTCCATCAGGGCTTACAATAAACTCATGGACAAGGCAGAATTTATCATTATATTCACTGACATCACAGACAAGCTTTTCCTTTGTTTCCCAATCCCAGTTGAACATGTTAATCGTTATCTATTAAAAAACAGATTGAAAAAAAAGTCAAGAGTTTTTGATTATTCGGTCTTGAATTTTTTTAATTTTTATGATATGTTTTAATATGTTACAATTAGATAGCCATATTATTATGGCAACTCTTTTTATGCTATTCAAAAGATTATTAAATTCTACCCCCCCCCCCCCCCCCGAAAAAAACACGATAAATCAATAACTTATACTCATAAATTTTATACATTATCTTTTATTTCAATTTTTAAAATTCTGAATATTGTGTCTGCACATCGCTATTTATGGCACGAGTTAATAAAAAACGAAGCTGTTCAATAAAAATGATACGATGACAGGGTATGGGCAGGCTCGGAATAACAGGGCATGTAGCGGTGCGGAATGACAAAAAAGGAGTGACATGACAAAAATTAATGTGGAAGTAATTAAAAATTAGAGAACTTCAAGTTCTTGATTTTCAAGAATTTGTAAGTTTTTAAACAGACTCAAATAAATAAAGAGGAGGTAAAAAAATGGCATTGGTTAAAAAACCATCAACAACAGAAGGAGCAAAAACAGTTACTTTAGCAGCAAAAGAAGCCGAGGCACAGAGAAAAAGAGCAAGAACCTTAGCCAAACAGCAACAGATAGCAGAAAGAATTGCGGCTGCCACAAGCGAGCTTGCATCAGGCATTGCAGAAGCATCCTCGGCAGTGGAAGAACTTAAAAGCTCAGCACAACAGATTGCTGCAGGTGCTGAACAGGCATCAGGTGCAGCTCAGGAATGTCTTTCAGCATTCAAGCAGGTTGCAGGAACTGTTACCAAGCAAATGAAGAATGCAGAGATTTCTCAAGCAAAGGTTGAAAATGCTCAAACACTTGTTTTAAGGGTAAACAATGATGTTGAATCGCTCGTTAAAAATGTTGTTTTAGCCTCTGAAAGACAGATTGAGTCAGTAAAAAAGGTTGCTGAACTTGAACAGCAGTCAGCAAACATAGGTGAGATAGTAAAGACTGTAGCAAAAATAGCAGACCAGACTAATTTGCTTGCTCTTAATGCAGCAATAGAGGCAGCAAGAGCAGGTAAACATGGTAAAGGCTTTGCAGTTGTTGCCGATGAAGTTAGAACCCTTGCTGAAACATCTGAAAAAAGTGCAAAACAGATTCAGGAGCTTGTCTTAGAGATTCAGAAAGATATAAAAACAATTGCTGATGGTATAAACTCCTCTGCCAACAAAGTGAAAGAAGAGGCAGAAAAAGGCAAAATAGTAAGCGATCAACTTGCCCAGATTAGAACTGATATGGCTGAAATAGTCAAAAGTGCTCAGGAGATAGCAACAGGTGCTCACCAATCAGATGTTGCCACGCAGCAGGCTTTGAAAGGAGCAGAGGATATAGCCGCAGCTGCAGAAGAACAGTCAGCAGCTGCAGAAGAAGTGGCAAAAACAGTTGCAGAACAAGCTCAGGCACTTCAGGAAGCTGAGCAGGCAGCCCAAAATCTTTCAGAGCTGGCTGAAGATTTAAAGAGTTCAACAGACATTACAAAGAGTGCAGAAGAGGTGGCATCAGCTGCTGAGGAACTTTCAAGTGCTCTTCAGGAGATAAATCGTTCAGCAGCACAGATTTCAGCTGCTCTTGAACAGGTAAGAAAGGGAGCACAGAATCAAGCAAGTGCTTCAGAGCAATTAAGTGCAGCAGTAACTCAGATTGAAAAGGGTCTTCAGGTTGCTGAGAATCGTGCAAAGGTTTCTCTTGAAAAAATAAACGCCATACAGAGACTTCTTGCTGATAATAAAACCACTGTTGAAGCAATGGTAAAAGGAATCATCCAGTCTGCAGAAGAAGCAAAGATAAATCTTCAAAGAATAAAAGAACTGGAATTATTATCAAGAAAAATAGACAAAATCGTTGATGCCATAACAATGGTTTCTGTTCAGACAAATATGCTTGCTGTAAGCGGTGCAATAGAGGCAGCAAGAGCTGGTGAATTTGGCAAAGGTTTTGCAGTGGTTGCTTCAGACATAAGAAATCTTGCCCAGGATTCAGCCATAAATGCAGAAAAAATTAAAGATATGGTTAAGGCAATACAGGATCAGGTGAATATTGTAATGGAAGACATTGAAGAAATATTGAAATCAGCCGTTGAAGAAACGGAAAAAGCAAAGATTGCCACTGAAGGTTTAAATACAATAGAAAAGGATATAAAGGAAGTAAGAGCCGGTTCAGAGGAAATACTAAGCTCTGCTACTGAAATAGTTGTTGCCATTGGACAGGTTAAGAAAGCTGTAGAGCAGATTGCAGCAGCGGCACAGGAAGCAGAGAAAGCAACAGAACAGGCAGCAACAGCGGCAAAACAGCAGGCTCAGGGAGCAGAAGAGCTGGCAGCGGCAATTGAAGAAATAGCATCTCTTGCCGATGAACTTCAGTCAGTTGCTTAATCAGAGGAGGAAGCTATTATGGAGACAGAGGTCAGTGTTAATGAGTTTGTTACTTTCTTGATTGCATATGAGACATTTGCAATAAATATGGCTCCTGTGCAGGAAATAATCCGTGTGCCACAGATGGTTAAAGTTCCAAAATCTCCTCCATCTCTCATGGGACTTGCCAATCTGAGAGGTAAGGTTCTTCCTGTTATTAATCTTAGAACTGTTTTCAGAATTAATGAAAAGGAGATTGATGAATCAAGTAGGATTATTGTTGTTGATTTAGGTGAGACTCTGGGTTTTCTTGTTGATAGGGTTGCAAGTGTAATAGATGTGGAGGAATCAAAAATAGAAGAATCTTCTGATATACAGAGCATAGTTAAATCAGAGTTCCTTAAGGGAGTTATAAAGGACGTAGCAGGCTTTAATATGGTCATGATTATTGATATTGAAAAGGTTATTGAAAGAGAGTTTTCAGAAATTTTGTCAGAAAAATCAAAGGAATACGCTTTAACCACAGAAAGGGGAAAAAAAGAGGAAGTTTTTGCTGAAGAAAGACAGCTTGTAAGCTTTACAGTAGCAGATGAAGAATACGCTATTCCTATAGAAAACATTCAGGAAATTGTTCAGATTCCTGAGCATATCACTAAAGTGCCCAATGCGGAAAAATCAATAATTGGAATGATGAATCTGAGAGATAAAATTTTACCTCTTGCAAGCCTGAGAGCTTTATTTGGTTTGCCTGAGAGAGAACTTAATGAGCAGTGCAGAATCGTTGTGCTTTCACTTGGAAATCTCTCAGTTGGAGTGGTTGTTGACAGCGTGAGGGAGGTATTAAGAGTTCCTGAATCTCTTATTGAACCAATTCCTTCAATACTCATTAAAGATGAGGTAAGTTCAGAGATTACAGAGATTTGCCGATTAGAGGGAGGGAAAAGACTTGTCTCAATGATATCTGTTTCAAATCTCTTTAAACGAAAGGATATAAAAGAAGCATTGAGTGCTGCAAAGGATGAAAAAGAAATGGAAGAAAAAGACAATATTGAAGAAGAAAGAGAGGATGAGGAGCAGTTCGTTGTTTTTGAACTTGATGAGCAGGAGTATGCAGTGCCAATAGGCAGTGTTCAGGAGATAGTAAGAGTTCCTGAAGAATTAACCCATGTTCCTAAAACTCCTGATTTTGTTGAAGGAGTTATAAATTTAAGAGGAACGGTTCTTCCAGTTATTGACCTTCGTAAAAGATTTGATATTGAAGAGAAACAGAGAGACGAGCATCAACGCATAATGGTTTTTATTATTGATAATGTCTCAGTTGGCTTTATTGTTGACTCTGTAAGTGAAGTCCTGAAGATTCCTCACTCTCTTATTCAGAAGTCTCCTGAGTTATCTCATGAGCAGGCTAAACTTTTCAGCAGAGTTGCAAATCTTGAAAAGCAGGGAAGAATAATACAGATTATTGAACCAAAGGAATTACTTAAAAAGGAGGAAATAGAGGAATTAGAAGAATCGGAGAATAAAGAATGATTAAAATTCTCATTGTTGATGATTCTGCTTTAATGAGAAAACTTTTACGGGAGATTTTTGAAAAAGAGGGAGATTTTCAGATTGAGCTTGCCAGAAATGGAGTTGAAGCAATAGAGAAAAATCTCAATTTTCAGCCTGATGTTATCACCCTTGATATTAACATGCCTGAGATGGATGGCATTACTGCTCTTGCTCACATAATGGCTCAAAGACCAGTTCCAGTTGTAATGGTTTCTTCATTGACAGAAAAAGGAGCCCTTGCAACTTTTGAAGCTCTAAATCTTGGTGCTGTTGACTATGTCACAAAACCAGGAGGAACAATCTCTTTAAATATTGATGAGATCAGAGATGAGCTTGTAGCAAAGGTTAAAACAGCAGCCCGTGCCAGATTAAAAACGAAAGCACTAGTAAGAAAAATCAGGGAGGAGAGGGAAAAGATTATCAAACCTTCTACCCCAAAAGAAATAAAAGCAGATGAAAGGCTCGTGTTAATAGGTGTTTCAACTGGTGGACCAAGGACTCTTGAGGAAATCATTCCAGAACTGTCTGCTGATTTTCCAATTCCCATAATAGTAGCTCAGCATATGCCTCCGACATTTACTAAATCCTTTGCTGAAAGGTTGAATTCTATTTGCGAGCTTGAGGTTTTAGAAGTTGACCGTCCTTTACCAGTTGAAAGAGGCAAAATATACATTGGAAAAGGTGGAACAGATGTTGTCGTTGCAAGAAGGTCTGATAAATTAATTGTCCATCCAAAGCCAGAAAATCCTTCTTTTCTCTGGCATCCCTCTGTGGAAGTTCTTGGTCGCTCTGTGCTTGAACACTGCGATCCCAAAAAGGTCATTGCTGTTATGCTTACAGGAATGGGTTATGATGGAGCTGATGCCTTCACCGAGATTAAGAAGAAAGGAGGAAAAACAATTGCTGAATCAGAAGAATCAGCAGTTGTTTTTGGAATGCCAAGAGAGCTCATTGAAAGAGGTGGAGCTACAGTTATACTTCCTGCTGAGAAAATAGCAAAACAGATTATCTCATGGGCAAAAAACAATGTATGAGGTGAAAAGTTATGCCAATAAAAAAGAGAGAAGAGAATAAAGTATCTGATATAAAAAAAGAAAGAAGAAGTATTGAAAGAAATTTTGATGGTTTAATAGTTCAGCTTTCAAGCTCAAATCCCACAGAAAGGAGATGGGCTGCAAGAGACTTAACTCAGTATGAAGGGGCATCAGGTTATTTAATAGCACAACTCATGAAAGAAAAAGACATCTCAGTTCGTGAGTTAATAATAAGTTCCCTGATTGCAATTGGTGATGAAAAAGCTATAGAAGGACTTATTGACTGCTTAAAAAGTGATGATGCCCACTTGAGAAACTCTGCAATAGAAGCATTAAAACAGATACCTGACAAAGTGGCTCCACATATAGAAAGGCTTCTTAATTCTTCTGAACCAGATGTGAGAATCTTTACCATAAATATTCTTGAGAGTCTAAGACATCCCGATGTAATTAAATGGCTGATTGAGGTTATTGAAAGAGACGAAAATGTAAATGTTTGCGCAACTGCTCTTGATCTGCTTGCTGAGATAGGAACAGAAAAGGCTATCCCAGCTATAAAGAGAGTTAAAGAAAAATTCAAAGATGAGCCATATATTCAGTTCGCAGCAGATTTAGCTTTAAGGAGGATAGGTGAACGCTAATTGTAAATTAAAAACTGAACCTGAAATAACGATATCTGATGATGATTTTGAAAGATTCAGAGAGTTTTTTTATAGAAAAACAGGGATTTATTTTGACGAAAATAAAAGATACTTTGTTGACAGAAGACTTATTGAAAGAATAAAAGCAACTGGACACAACAGTTTTAAAAACTACTTTATCTTTTTAAGATTTGAAGCCTCAGGCAAAGAGCTTCAAACTCTAATAAATAGTTTAACAATTAATGAAACTTATTTTTTCAGAGAAGAGTATCAGTTTAAATGTATGGTAAATAGAATGCTTTCTGAAATTGTATCAAGGAAAAAACCTGGAAGCACTATTAAAATATGGTCTGTGCCCTGCTCAACAGGTGAGGAGCCCTATTCAATTTGCATCTATCTGCTTGAATACTGGAAGGATATTGATAAATGGGATGTGGAAGTTATAGCCTCAGACATTGATACCTGTGCTCTTGAGAAGGCAAGATCTGGTGTTTACTCTGAACGCTCCGTGCAAAATCTTCCTAAAGCAATACTTCAAAAATATTTTAAAAACATTGGCAATGGCTACTATAAAATTTCTGAGGAATTAAGAAGCTCTGTTGAGTTTATGAAAATAAACATAGTTGACAAAATAGAGATGAAAAGATATAGAGAGTTTGACATAATATTCTGCAGAAATCTTCTTATATATTTTGATGATCTATCAAGAAAACTTGCTGCAGAAAATCTTTATGATGCTTTAAATCCTGGTGGATTTATCTGTCTTGGACATTCAGAATCAATGAGCAGAATATCTCCAATTTTTAAAGTCAGAAAATTTCCTGAAGCCATTGTTTATCAGAAACCTCTTGAGGAGGATATATGAAAAAGATTCTGGTTGTTGACGATGCAGGAACAGTAAGAATGTATCACAAAAAAATTCTTGAAGATGTAGGCTTTGAAGTTGATGAAGCTGTAAATGGTCTTGAAGCTCTTGAAAAAGCACTCATAAATGATTATGACCTCTACATCGTTGATATTAACATGCCAAAACTTGATGGTTACAGCTTTGTTAAAAAATTGAGAAGCAGTGAAAGTGTTAGGCAGTCTCCTGTTATTATGGTTACAACCGAGGCAGAAGAAAAAGATATGCATAAAGCTTATGAAAATGGAGCAAACTTTTACATTGTTAAACCTGTTAACCCTGATGAACTTATAAAAGTATGCAAACTATTTTTGGGAGAGACCTATGAGTAATCCATTGCTTGAGCAATTTATCATTGAAAGCAGAGATTTTTTACAGACAATTAGTGAGATAATCATAAAACTTGAAGAAAAAGAAGATGCAGGTCTTCTTAATGAGCTTTTCCGTATTGTTCACACCCTAAAAGGTAATTCTGGCTTATTTGATTTTCCTTCAATGACAAAACTTTTACATGCAGCAGAAGATTTGATGAATCTTGTAAGGGAAGGAAGTTTAAGTTACAGCTCTCATATCGCAGACATTTTACTTGAGGCAATGGATATAGTCTCAATAATGATTGATGAGATAGAGGCTTCAGGTTCACCTTCTTTATCCTCAGTTCAATCAGCTGAAGAAAAGGCTAAGAAAATAAAAGAGAGTTTTCTTAAAACATCTCCCAAAAAAGAGTCAGAAATTAAAGAAAAATCTGAAAAAAAGGAACATATACAGTTAGAGCATGTCTTTGATTTTTCCGTTATTCCTGAAGAATTCCGCATGAAAGCAGTAAAAGAAGCTTTGAATGGTAAAAAGATTATTTTAATTCACTATACTCCTGAAGCTGAATGTTTTTACAAAGGTGAAGACCCATTTTATTTCGTAAGAAATGTTCCTGATTTAATCTGGGCAAGATACTATTTAAGGGAAGAAGTTCCTGATCCATCATTGATGGATATCTACCGTTGCATTACCGACTTTGAGATTTTATCAACAGCAGAAAAAGAAGAGCTCACAGAGTATTTCAAGTATGTGCTGGATCAGGTTAAATTTATTGAGATTGATGTAACTTCTCTCATATTTCCACAGGGAGATAAAAACGGAGGTCCTGTTTATGAAGATTTTATAAATGATGCAAAAACTTATTTAAAAGAGGAAAATACTATAGCACTAAAAAATGCCGTAACAACACTTCTTGAACTTTCCTCCTCCGAGCTTTATTTTGCCTCAGCCTTAAGATGGATATTGCTCCTTATTGAGCATCTACCAGAAACAAAGGATTACATTGAAGCACTTATTGAAGCAATAAAAACTATGTCAATGCCTGTATTCACTTTTAAGGAAAAAACAGCAAAAGAAACAGAGCTTCCCGATGATTTCATAAAGGTTATTAAAATTCAAAAGAAGGTTTTAGAGAAAGCCAGGCTCAGAGAAGACAGAATAATAAGAGACAACATCCTGAAAGCTGTTACGGATGTCATAGAAAACGCTCTATTCTCCATAAAAAATACAAAACTTTTAAATGAGTTTAAAACTATAAAGCAAAGTCAAGAAAACATTGATTCAATCATAAAATGGATAGATGATAAACTCCCCGAGAGTCATTACCAGAAGGAAACAATCTCAATAGCGCCTCCTTTAAAGAAAGAGCAACCTCCAGCAGACAGAACCACTTCTGATGTATCAGAAGCTCCTTCTCAGAAAGAAGCGGCTGTAGCGGTATCAACAAAGGTTTTGAAGGTTGATGAGGCAAAGATTGACAGGCTTATGAATTTAATTGGAGAGCTTGTAGTTGCCAAAAACACTCTTCCCTATCTTGCAAGGAAGGTTGAAGATCTTTATGGAATAACAGAAATTATTAAGGACATAAAAGCATACTATAGCGTCCTTAATCGCATAGCTGAAGATATGCAGGATGCAATAATGCAAGTAAGAATGATTCCTGTTTCATTAGTCTTTCAGAGATTTCCAAGACTTGTAAGGGACCTGTCAAAGAAACTTAATAAAAAAGTGAATCTCATTATTGAAGGAGAAGAAACAGAGGCAGATAAAAATGTTATAGAAGCCCTCTCTGACCCTCTCATTCATTTAGTAAGAAATAGCCTTGATCACGGGATTGAATCCCATGAAGAAAGAACTGCCAAAGGAAAGCCTGAAATTGGAACGATTATTCTCAGAGCAAAACATGAAGCAGATCATGTATTGATAGAGGTTATTGACGATGGGAAAGGCATGGACCCAGAAGAAATTAAGATAAGAGCCTATAAAAAAGGAATTATATCTGAAGAAGAGCTTGAGAAGATGAATGATGAAGAAGCTTTAAATCTCATCTTTCATCCGGGGTTTTCAACAAAGGAGATATCCTCAGAGCTTTCAGGAATAGGCGTTGGTATGGATGTTGTAAAAACAGCTGTAGATAAATTTAGGGGTTCTGTAAAGGTAAAATCTGTTAAAAATCAGGGAACAACTATTTCTCTCTCCTTACCTCTTTCAATGGCAGTTTCTCATGTAATGATAATAGAATCAGGTGAGAGAAGATTTGGAATTCCTATGGATTCTGTTGCTGAAACAGTAAGAGTGCATAAGGAAAGAATCCATACCTTTAAAGGGAAAATGACAACTGTTTTGAGAGATAGAGTCATCCCTCTTTTTTATCTTAATAAACTACTTGATATAGAAAAACCTCACATTTTAAATGAAGATGGAGAATATGCTGTTGCTGTTCTTAACATTGCAGGTCAGTTAACAGGCATAATAGTGGATAGATTTCATGGCACTGCAGACATAATTCTTAAACCCTTTACAGGATACATGGCAAATCTCAGGGTGTTTTCAGGAACAGCAATAATGGGTGATGGATCAGTTTTATTAATAATAAATCCAGAGGAGTTGATACATGGCAGTGGAAATTAAAAACAGCACATTGAAATTTATTGATTTAGTAACAGTTGAAGATGCAGAAGCTATATTTAACAAGCTTTTAGAAAAAAAGAAAATCAAGATTGACATGAGCCAGTGTAAACACATTCATACTGCTATTCTACAGCTTTTAATGGTTTTCACTCCAGAAATAATAAAACTTCCAGAAGATAAGGATCTAAAAAAATGGATAATAAAGGAATGACTATTTTTCTGTCATCCCGAGCCTGCCAGAGGCAGGCGAGGGATCTCCACTTGGTAAAAAAAGAGGTTACGGAAATACAAAAAAGGAGGGATATCGGATGAGTAAAACAGTTCTTATAGTAGATGATTCAGCAACAATGATAATGAGCCTTAAGGCAGCTCTTGAAATGCATGGATTTAAAGTTGAGACAGCCTCAAACGGACAGATGGCGCTTGATAAAATAAAATCAGGGCTTAAACCCAATCTCATAATTACTGATATAAACATGCCTGTCATGGATGGACTTGAGTTTATAAGACAGGTTAAGCCGCTGCTGAGGTTTACTCCTATACTTATTCTTACCACTGAAAGTGAGCAGAAAAAAAGAGAAGAAGCCAAAAAACTCGGTGCCACAGGATGGCTTGTAAAACCTATATCTGGAACAGATTTAATAAATGTAGTAAAAAAAGTGCTACCAGGAGCTTAGAATGAAAACTCTTTTTTTATTAATAGCCCTCTTTATTGGGGGGGGGGGGGGGTAAAATGCAATATTTATTGGGAGGTAAGCGAAAAATGAGAGAAGTCATTAAAAACTACCTCATTTTTACTCTTCCCTTTGCTTTTCTGGTTAGCTTAATAGGGACAATGGTATATGAATATTTCCCATTTTTTGATAAACCATGGAAAATATTTATCACATTTTTTTTCCTTATGCTTCTCTGTTTATTTCTTTGCGGATATCTTACGATAAAGATAGCAGGTCCTATTAAAAAGCTTTACAGCTCAATTGAAAAAGAGTATGGAATCATGCAAAACAGGATTATTAGTCATGAATTTTCAGACAACCAGATGCTAAAGTTAAATGATGTGTATAAACTTTTCTCAGAGCATATTTTTTCAACAATAGAAACTACTGAAAAAAGTAGTATAGAAGTTATAAAAGGACTGGAATATTTATATGAAAATACCAGAAAACAAACAGAACTCATTGAAAGCTCTGTATCTTCAGGGCAGAATCTTCTTACAGTCATTGAAAAACAGATGCAACATAACACTGAAATGATAAAAATTTTACATAGCCTGATTGAATCACATCAGAAAAACTTAGAAGATAATTTGAATCGTGTAAAGTCCTTAGTGAATGAAGTAAACAATGTAACTCCACTTATGGACAGTATAAAGGACATCGCAGAGCAAACCAATCTTTTAGCATTAAATGCAGCAATTGAGGCAGCAAGGGCGGGTGAGCAGGGCAGAGGTTTTGCAGTAGTTGCTGATGAAATAAGAAAACTTTCAATGAAAACAGAGAGCACTTCAAAACAAATTATAAGCCAGATTAAAAAGCTTTCAGAGACAATGAATAAAGAATTTGAAAGCTTAAAAAGACAAATATCTCAAAGTGAGCAATTAAAACAATTACATGATGCCGAAAACACTGTAAAAGAAATGGAATCATCATTCAGCTCTGTTGGAAGCTTGATATTTGATATAATTCAGAAAATTCATGAGCAGAATGAAGTGGTCTTGAAAACTGTTACAGATTTACTGGGTAAGATTCAATTCCAGGATGTAATAAGACAGAAACTTGAGAGAGTGATAGAGGACTTAAAAGACCTTTCTGAGTACAATACAGCAATGCTAAAATGGTTATTAAACCCTGCGGAAGCAGAAAAACCGGTTGAAATACAAAAACTTCTTGATACATTTTATCAGAGATATGTTATGCAATCACAGAGAGAAATTCATGAAGAAGTCGTAAATAATTCTTTGCAGAAAAAGGAAAAAGCTGCCAAGATTGAGTTATTTTAAAAATGTGCACAATAATTACAGTAACAAACAGAAAAGGTGGAACAGGTAAAAGCACTACTGTTGTGAATCTTTCTGCAGAGTTTGCTTTAAGAGGGAAGAAAATTCTTGTCATTGACCTTGACACGCAGGGGCATGCCACTATTGGATTGGGATTGTCTCTTAATAAAAATCTCTATACAATTCATTCTATTTTATGTAACTCTGAAGTTTCTATTTTAAAGGCTGTATTTAAGACAGACTGGGAAAATCTTTTTATTATTCCAGCTGATCCTTTATTTGAACATGGAAGAGTCTTAAATAACAGAGCTTTAAGGGATGTAATTGAAAAAGCAGGGTTTCACAGAGAGTTTGATTTTATCCTGATAGATACACCACCATCTCTTGACAGTTTGTTGATTAATGCACTCGTTGCCTCTGATTATGTACTGATTCCCTTTTTGCCACATTTTTTGTCCACAGAAGGAATAAAAAGTCTTGCAAGATTGTTTTTTAAAATCGCAGTTAGAGAGAATCCGTCCCTTAAATTGCTTGGACTTATTCCTGTAATGATAAATCAGAGAATTCAGCAGCACAGAAAAGTTACTGATTCAGTATCCAATCAGTTTGGAAAAAACAGAGTTTTTCATGGTATCAGGGCAGATATAAAACTTGTTGAAGCTTTTGAAAATCATACACCGGTTAAGTTATATTCCCCTAACAGTCGTGGTGCTTTGGATTATGAAATTCTGGCTGATGAGATATTGTTAGAAATTGAAAAAAGAAAGGGACATAAATAATAAAAACTTAACCCCTTTTAATTAATTCCTTCTTGACAAAATTAGAATTTATGTTCAATAATTAGAATTATCTAATAAAATTGGAATAATATATGTGGCACTTATAGAAAGTGTAAATAAGGAGGCTTATAATGAAAACATTGCTTGATATAAATAACGGTAAACGAGTAAAAATTCTGAAAATTTCAGGCGGAAGAGGGATAAGGCAGCATCTTCAATGCCTGGGCATTCATATTGGTGATATTGTAACTTTGAAAAAAAGCTCTTTTTTGGGTGGTCCTGTTCTTCTGGAAGTAAATGGGTTTGATGTAGCACTGGGGAGAGGAGTTGCTTCAAAGATAGAAGTGGAGGAATTGGAATGAAAATCGCCTTTATAGGACAGCCCAATGCTGGCAAAAGCACAATTTTTAATGGACTCGCAGGATATAAAACAATGACTGCAAACTTTCCTGGGCAAACAGTCCATTATACAGTAAGTAAAGTAAAGGTTGGAGACGAAACCTTTGAAATAGTTGACTTACCGGGGATTTATTCTCTTACAGCTATTGATATGGCTGAACTGGAATCAAGAAAATACATTTTATCAGGGCAGGCAGATGTCGTTATAAATGTAATTGATGCCTCCACTCTTTCAAGAAGCCTTGAACTTACACTGCAACTTACTGAACTTCAGGTTCCAATGGTTATCTGTTTAAACATGATAGATGAAGCTCGTAGAAAAGGTATTGAAATCAACAGTGAGAAACTCTCTCAAATTTTCGGTGTTCCTGTAATTGAAACTGTTGCCAATAAAGGAATTGGGCTTGATGCCATTTTTGTCTCTGCAAAGCAGGCTTATCATAAAAGGCTTATCCCAAAAATTCAACCTTTCCACAAAGACATAGAAGAAAAAATTGAAGAAATTGAACAGATCATTACTGATGAATTTTTAAGAAACATCCCGAGAAGATATATGGCTGTGAAATTACTTGAAGGAGACAGAGAGTTATTTGAAGAAATTGAAAAATTCCCGGAGATTATAGAAAAAATTAAAACTATAAGAGAAGAAATTAAGAAAACCCATGGAAGGCATGCTGATACTGTCATATCCTCTGAAAGACATGCTCTTACAATGAATATATTTGAAGATGTAGCAAAGGTTGGACAACCTTTAAAATCCTTCAGAGAGCGGATTGATGATCTGCTCACAAACAAATATCTTGGATATCCCTTATTGTTTTTAATTCTCTTTGGAATTTTCTTCATAGTTTTTGAAGTGGGAAAAATCATTGAAGAACCTATTACAGATGCTTTTGATTCCTTGAGTCAGAAATTGCCAGGGTTTATTGAAGAAAACACTTTATTATACTTCATTGTTAAAGGATTGATTGAGGGCTTTTCAGGAGGAGTTGGTGTTGCCATTCCTTACTTAATACCATTTTTTATTGGATTAACTGTGCTGGAAGACATAGGTTATCTGCCAAGAATGGCTTTTTTGATGGATACAATAATGCATAGAATTGGACTGCATGGAAAAAGCATTCTTCCCTTTGTTGTTTCATACGGGTGTAATGTCCCTGGTGTTATGGCAACAAGAATACTGGAGTCTCCAAGAGATCGTTTTATTACAGCAACTCTTTCTGTTTTGATTCCCTGTGCAGCAAGAACAACTGTAATATTTGGACTGATTGGAGCATACATTGGAGGACTGGCTGCTGCAGGACTTTATCTTTTTAATCTTTTTGTAATCATGATTTTGGGTGCTGTATTAACAAAATTTATTCCTGAAGTTACTCCTGGCTTAATAATGGAAATTCCTCCATTGAGAATGCCAGCATTAAAAAATGTTTTTATGAAAACATGGCTGAGACTAAAGGATTTTATGCTTGTTGCCTGGCCCCTGCTGATCATAAGCAGTATTACTCTCAGTTTTCTGGAATACTTAAAGATAGATTTAATTTTAAACAAAATATTTGCTCCTTTAGTGAGCTTAGTTCTTGGACTGCCTGAGCAAACAGGAATTACGCTTCTTTTTGGAATTCTCAGGAAAGAACTCTCAATGATAATGCTTTTTCAGGCAATGCATACGACTGAACTTAACACTGTGATGACAGATCTTCAATTAATTGTATATACCATATTTACAATCTTTTACATACCCTGCGTTGGAACAATGGGAGTATTGTTAAAAGAACTTGGATTTAAGAGAATGATTTTAATCTCAGGATTAACTATAGTTATAGCATTAATACTGGCTGTGATTTCAAGAATAATTCTGTCAATGGTCATTTGATAAAAATCTAAAAATTTGGTATCTTTAAATTAAGGAGGCAGCAAAAAATAGCTAAAGTTTACGGCAATACAGCAGGATTAAAAAAAAGCACTATTTATGCAATAGAAAAGCTTTACAGAAAAAAACAGCCTGTAGAAGTCTTTATAACTCCTGAATTAGCAAAATCTCTATGTGCTCTATCCTTTGAAATTAACAGACAGATCGGAGTTTTAATTGACAGAGCAGGTAACATAACCCATGTTATAATTGGCACTGCTCACTCCATCTTAATACCTTCACTTGAAGATTTTAATATAGGTAAAAAACCTTTAAGAGGTTTAAGATACATCCATACTCACTTAAATAAAGAAATGCCTGACAGAGAAGATATTACTGATCTGAGACTTTTAAGATTTGATGCTATGGCTGTTTTAACCCATGAAAAAGGATTGCCTGAGCTCATTCATGTTGTTCATCTTTTACCTTATGGGAAAGAAAATCAAATTGAAGTTATTTCATCAAATTTTTACTCTCTAAGGTTTAATTTTAAAGAATTTATCAATAATCTTGAAGCAGAAATGGATAGAGCAAGGGCTATTGATGTAAACGACCCACGAGAAAAGGCTATTCTTATCAGTGTTTCCACAGCGCCAAAATACATTCTTGAAGAACACATGGAGGAATTAGAAGAACTCGCAAAATCAGCAGATGTGCTCGTAATAGATAAAATCATTCAAAGGGTAAAAAGAGTAAATCCAAAATACCTTCTTGGAGAAGGCAAACTCAGAGAATTGATTATCAAAGCAATGGATATGGGAGCAACTCTTCTTGTGTTTGATCAGAATTTAACGCCATCTCAAATAAGAGCAATAACTGATATGACAGAGTTAAAGGTAATAGACCGTAGCCAGCTTATACTTGATATTTTTGCCAGAAGAGCCCACACAAGGGACGGAAAAGTTCAGGTAGAGCTTGCTCAATTAAGATATATGCTTCCAAGGCTTACAGGTAAAGGAACAGCCATGTCAAGGCTTGCTGGTGGAATTGGAGGAAGAGGTCCTGGAGAGACAAAACTAGAGATTGACAGGCGGAGAATAAAGGAAAGGATTCACCATCTTGAAAATGAACTTGAGAAACTTACACTAGCAAGACTGGAAAGAAAAAAACGGAGAAAGGAGCTTTCAATTCCCATTGTTTCAATCATAGGTTATACAAATGCTGGTAAATCTACACTTCTTAATGCACTTACAAAAAGCAGTGTTTTTGTGGAAGATAAAATGTTCGCAACCCTTGATACATCTTCAAGAAGATTGAAATTTCCCGAAGAAAAGGAGCTTATAATCACTGATACAGTTGGTTTTATAAGAGACTTACCAGAGGACCTTGTTGCAGCATTTAAGGCTACACTGGAAGAGCTGGAAGATGCCTCTTTACTTATTCATCTTGTTGATATTTCCAATCCCCAGTTTGAAAATCACATTGATTCTGTAAATAAAATCCTCAAAGATTTGGGACTTGAGAGAAAACCTGTTATTCTCGTCTTTAACAAAATTGACAAAATTCCGTTTTTTGAGGTTAAGCAAATTTGTAGCAGATACAATGCAATAGGAATCTCGGCAAAAGACAGGAAAACACTTATTCCATTAATAGATGAAATAAAAAACAGGCTCTGGGAGGAAGTTACCTGTAACGCTCCACTTTAAATTTGTAAATCTCCACATCAGAGTCATAGGGATCAATACCTGCCTTAAGTTTGGCTATTCTCAATTGCTCATCAACAGTATTTACACCATCTATGTCAGGAAGAAGTAGTCCCTTCTGCCATCCTTTTACTACAATAACTCCGTATTTTTTAGGGTCAAGTTCATCAAGACTATTTACAGGCTCTGGAGGGCTTAATATATCCACTGAATATTCCAGATCTTCAAGCTCCTGAGGCTGAACAGGAGGGAAACGAGGGTCTTCAGTTGCTGCAGCTATAGCATTCCTCACTATTTCTGTGTATATATTTTCAGTGGCAGGCAAAAATGTTCCGATGCATCCACGAAGTTGACCTTTTTTCTTTATGGAAACAAATACTCCTGCTTTTCTTTTCATCTCAGGAGGAATATTTTCAGGAATAGCAGGCATTTTCCCTTTTCTTACATACTCTTCCACAGTTTTCTTAGCAAGTTCCACATAGGGATGCATAATTAAGTATATACTAAATCATGGATACAAATTCAATGATTTAACCATCAATATAGGTTACAGACCTTAATAGTTTGACAATTTAAACATTTTTATGATATATCAATAAAAGATTGGGGAGTCGTCTAACGGCAGGACGGCAGACTCTGGATCTGCTTGTAGGGGTTCGAATCCTCTCTCCCCAGTATTTTTAAGGTCCCATCGTCTAGCCAGGTTTAGGACGTAGCCCTCTCAAGGCTAAAGCACGGGTTCAAATCCCGTTGGGACCGTTTTAATTTGATAAAATAAAACTAACTATGAAAAAATGGATTGGTTTAATAATTTTATGTTTCCTTTTTCTGAGTTTTAACCTCTCCTATGGAGAGACCTTCTCTATCTCAAAGGATACAACAATTATTGGAAAACTGCAAACACATATAATAAAGAACAAAGAATCACTTATAGAAATTGCAAGACATTATGATTTAGGCTATAATGAAATAGTAGATGCCAATCCTCTACTGGATCCCTTTGTTCCTGGAGATGGAAATAAGGCAATAATTCCAACTTTCTGGATTCTACCTGACAGACCAGATAATTTTCAGGGAATAATTATAAATCTATCTGAAATGAGACTTTACTATTTCCATAAAAAATCCAGAGAACAGATGGTTAGCACATTTCCAATTGGAATTGGCGATGATGGAGTTGAAACTCCTGTTGGGAAGTTTAAAATATCTCATAAAATTGTTAATCCTCCATGGTATGTTCCTGAGTCAATCAGAAAAGAAAGACCAGAGCTTCCAGCAGTTGTTCCTCCAGGACCTGAAAATCCTCTTGGGACACATGCAATGAGACTTTCTGGCTTGAGTTATCTCATTCACGGAACAAACAGACCATGGGCTGTTGGAAGAAAAGTTACTCATGGTTGCATCAGACTTTACCCGGAAGACATTCCAAAACTGTTTGATATGGTTGCTGTTGGAACAGAAGTATTAATTGTAAGACAACCTGTAAAAGTAGGAAAAATTGGCAATGATGTTTATGTGGAAGTTCACAGGGATGACCAGCTGAAAGATTTTGATTATCTTAAAAATGCAATGGAACAGCTTGCTAAAAAGGGACTTCTGAAATATGTGGATACTTTCAAGCTTTATAATGCAGTTAAACAAAAAAGCGGAATCCCCACCTCAGTGAGCATTAAAAATAAAGAGCCACAGATCATACCTTCTGATCTGTGGCTCTAAAAAATTCAAACTATTTCTTCTGCTGAAGCTCAAATGCCTTTCCTGCTTTCTGTGAAGCAGCTTCTGCTCTCTTTGCAGCATCCTCTGCTCTTTGTGCAGCAGCCTCTGCTCTCTTTGCAGCATCGTCAGCCTTTGTGCAGCAGTCATCAATTTTCTTGTCAAGAGCATTAACCTTTGATTCAAGATTGTTTACCTTACTTTCAAGCTTACCTATTCTGTCAACAAGGGGATCAATCTCCTGCTTCACATAATCCTTACTAGCGCAACCAAAAGCAAAAATAAACATTGCTGCTACCATAACAGTTAAAAGCTTTTTCATTCTTTCTCACCTCCTTTCCTGAAAAATATTAATTAATACAACTTTAGCTCAAAATTAAAAATTTTTCAAGCCTTTTTTAAATATCCTTCTATAAGAATATCATCTGATATTTTTTTTATCTTTAAATCCTTTATTTCAAAGGCTTCGTTGAGATTTTTATAAATTTTTCCTCCCACACTTGGATAAGAATCTGCACCACCTATTATCTTTGGGGCAATAAAAATCATTAATTTATCCACTACTCCGCTCCATAAAGCATAACTATTTAATGAAGAGCCTCCTTCAATCATCAAAGAGGTAATCTCTCTTTTACCAAGCTCTTTCATGAGCCATTGAAGATCAACTTTTTCAGAAGAAAAAGAGATAATTTCTACTCCTCTGCTCTGTAGGATTTTTACTTTATTGTCATGTAATTTAGTTTCATGTACTACGGCTATTGTATGTGGTGGAGGGCTGTAAACATGATAATCTAAAGGAATCTTAAGTTCAGGGTCTATAATAACTCTTAATGGATTTTTGCCTCCTTTTATTCTTGATGTAAACATGGGATTGTCTTTCAACACAGTTCCACAGGCAGAAAGCAGAGCATCAACTCTTGAACGTATGAGATGCACAAGTTTTCTTGATTTTTCTGAAGTAATCCATTTAGATTCACCCCGAGGAGTGGCGATTTTACCATCCATTGTCATTGCAATTTTAAGAATTACAAAGGGAGTTCTGGTGGTTACGTATTTTATATAAAACTCGTTTAATTTTTTAGCTTCTTCTTCAAAAACTCCTTCAATAACCTCAATTCCATAATTTTTCAGTAATTCTATACCTTTTCCTGATACCTTTGGATTCGGATCTCTCATTGCAACAACAACCCGTCTGATCCCTGAATTTATTATTGCGTCTGTGCAGGGTGGTGTTTTTTTGTCTCTGTGACAGCATGGTTCAAGCGTTACATAGAGGGTTGCACCATCTAAAGACTCTTTTGCACTCATTATAGCTTCAGCTTCTGCATGGGGTAAGCCTGCTTTTTTATGATATCCCTCTGATATAATCTTTCCATCTTTTACAATCACAGCACCAACCATAGGATTTGGAGAAGTTCTCCAGTTTGCCTTTTTTGCAAGAAACAATGCTCTTTTCATAAAGAATTTGTCATCCAACATATTTCCATTGTAACATATGAGTCATTATTTTTTTCTGGTGCTTGCCATAAGGCATTGATTTTTTTAAAACTGATTCTGTATAATACGGAAGTCATGAATTTATTCACCCAAAGAGAACAGATAAAGGGAATTTTAGAGTCCTTGCTGTTCATCGCAGAAAAACCTCTTTCAATAAAAATTCTCCATACCCTGTTAAACATTCCTGAAAATTATCTTAAAGAGATAATCAATCAACTTGCTGAAGAATATAGAACCAGAAATTCAGGAATTATGATTATCAAAATTGAAGACTCCTATCAGATGGTTACAAATCCCCAGTATGCAGAATGGATAAAAATGTTTAAGCAGCATACAAACAATAAACTCTCCGAACAGGCACTTGAAACACTCGCTATCATAGCTTATAAACAGCCAATTACCAAAGCTGAAATAGAAAGAATAAGGGGTGTAAATTCTGATTATGCAATAAAAACACTGATTGAAAAAAAACTTATAAAAATTGTAGGAAAAAAGGAAGTGCCTGGCAGACCCTTTCTTTATGGAACAACAAGGGAATTCTTGAAAACTTTCGGTATTTCAAGTTTAAGTGAACTGCCAACAGTTGTTGATTTTAATAATGTTAACGCTGCATAAGGAGGTGATTTATGAGTAAAATATTTGTTTTTTTAATAATTTTAATTCTTTTTCCGTGCCTTGTCTTTGCCCAGACTTACGCAGTAAAAAGAGGTGACAGCATTTATAAAATTGCAAAGAAATTTAATGTTTCCGTTGATGAAATAAAAAAGGTAAATAATCTAAAGAGTAATAAATTGCAGACAGGAATGAAATTACAAATCCCAGAAAAAAATAATAAAATCACAAAAAAATCACAACAGACAGACTACCACATCGTTAAAAAAGGTGAAACACTTTTCAGAATTGCAAAAAAATATAACATATCAGTGGAAGAACTTAAGAGACTTAATGGATTAAATAGCAACAAACTCAGCACAGGGCAAAAACTTATTGTAAAAGCTCCAGAAAAACCAAAGGAGAATATTTCAATAAGGGAGGAGGAAAAAGTTCCTGTCTTAGCTTCTGCTAAACCAGACATAGATGAAAAGGTGGAAGAAATAGAGGAGATTAAGGCATCAGAAGACCTTTCTCAGATGAGCATTACTGAGAGATTGCTTCTTTTTGCCAAAAAGATGCTTCATCTACCATACAGATTTGGTGGAAATAGTTTTAGCGGACTTGACTGCTCCTTTTTTGTTAAAAAAGTTTATTCAATGGTTGGAATTGAACTGCCAAGAAGTGCAAGAGAGCAGTTTACTGTGGGAGTTCCTGTAAAAAAAGATGAGCTTCAACCAGGAGACCTTGTGTTTTTCAGAACTTATGCAAAATTTCCATCCCATGTGGGAATTTATCTGGGAGACAACTTATTCATCCATGCATCAACGAGGTCAAAGAAAGTAACAATTGACAGTTTAGAAGCGCCCTACTATCTGAGTAGATTTATTGGTGCAAAAAGAATTCTTGGAATTGATAAAGAATCTATTGAAAAAGCCATTGAAGAAGTTAAAAAGCAGGAGAATTAATTAGAATAAATTATTTTTCCCATATCACGAATATCATATCCACCAAGTAAGCTTACTGCTTTTTTAAACTCTTCGTCTTCCCCTATGACTTTTAAAACTGCCTGAATTATTGGCAATTCAAGAAAGTCCTGAGGAATCAAAATATCGTATCTTTCTTCAGTAACAGGAATAAAATCAAGTCTCAATGCCTCTGCAGCAGAGAGAATTCCCAATCCCACATCAGCTCTTCCTGTAAGCACTGCTGAAGCTACTGCCATATGAGTGTATTCATCTCTATCATAACCTTTAACAGTATCAGGGGAAATTCCGAGCTCTTTTAAATGTTTATCAAGAAGAAGTCTTGTTCCTGAGCCAGCCTGTCTGTTTATGAAAACTACATCTTCACGAGTAAGATCTTCAAATCCTTTAATGTTTTTTGGATTGCCTTTTTTAACAATAAAACCCTGAATTCTATAAACAAGATTGATGAGAACAACTTTTTTCTCTGGCAAAAGCTTTTTTATAAAAGGCACATTATACTCCCCGGTTGCTTCATCAAGAAGATGAGTCCCGGCAATGTGTGCTTCACCTTTTTTAATCGCAACAAGACCACCCATTGAACCAACATGAGCAGAGGAAAGAGTTACATGGGGAAATCTTTTTCTTAAAAAGTTATATAAAACATCAAGAGTATTGTCATGACTGCCAATGCAGACTACGGTATTGTTAATCTCCTCTTTGCTGCGCCATAAATACACTGGTACCTCAGAACCCTGAGAGAATCCTTCTGAGCCTCTGGGAACAACAACATATCCATCAGCTCTCACAACGCTCATTAAAAGTCCAGCACCTCTTCCCATTGGAGTTACAATGTAGTTTTCTCCTACCCTACCCACCTTCACTCTAACGAATTCATCAACCCCTATGCTTGATGATATCTGTCTTGAAAGTAATGCCTTAAGTTGTTCTTGTTTTTTTGTTGATACACCAAGATAAAGCTCTATCAAAGGTTTAACAAAAAGGTCAAAGCATAAAAAGGCTGATACAGGATAACCGGGTATTCCTAAAACAGCTTTCTCTCTAATAAATCCTGCAATAAAGGGTTTACCAGGTTTTATGGCAACACCATTTATAATAACCTCACCGAGTTCATTGATTACTTTATAAGTAAAATCTTCTTTTCCGTATCCAGAACCAGCATTCAATAAAACAATGTGACACTCCTTTAAAGCATTCAAAATTGCATTCTTTATCTTATTTTCTTCATCTGGAATCACTGAATAAATTTTAGCTTCAGCTCCCAGCTCATTTACAAGACTACCAAGAACTGCTGAATTATACTCTATAAGCTCAGGAGGATTTGGCATTCTCTCTTTAATTGTTTCAGCATCAATTAGTTCTGAACCTGTTGGAATGATTCCAATAACAGGCTTCCTTCGTACTTTTATCTCTGTTATTCCGCTTGCAAGCATTGCTCCAATATCAACAGCGCGCACAACATGACTTTCCGGAATAATTAACTCTGTCGCAACAATATCTTCTCCAATAGGTCTTACATCATTGTAAGGAGGCACAGAAGCATAAATCTCTATGTATCCATCCTTTATACTGACATCTTCCACTGGTATTACAGCATCAAAATCCTCTGGAAGTGGGTCTCCTGTTTCAATCCAGTGAGCATCAACACCAATTTTGAGCCTTACTGGTTCTCTCTCAGTTGCAGAGAAGGTATCGCGAGCTTTAACAGCATATCCATCCATTGCAGCAGAATGAAAATATGGTGAAGAAAATCTGGCAAAAACCGGCTCTGCCGTGACTCTTCCTAAAGCAGATTTAACAGAGATGGTTTCTACATCAATGGGAAGACAGCGCCTTTCTTTAAAAGCATTAAACAGTATTTCCTTTGCTTCCTCAAGCGATAAAAGCTCGTGAAAAACCTTTTTCCTCATTATTCAATTATTCTCAATCCAATGAAATTTGGAGAACGCCTTATGTAGCCTCGCTTCTGCACAACTATATCAAGAGGTAAACTGACTATGTCAATCAAAAAGGGATCTCTGTACTTTATATAGTGATTTTCTTTAAAGCTTTTTATGTAAGTATTACACTCAAGACAGAGTTCAGCTCTTATTTCCTCGTCATCAAGAAGAATTTCTATTCTGGTTGAATCTTTATTAAAACAATAGGGACATCCAATTCTGAAAAAGCTTCCTCCATGCTCACAAAGTGGACATATCATTATTTTTTCATTATTCTCTGTAATCATTGCAAGGGATGAATCTGTTCCACAAACTGGGCATTTTCCTGTATCCATAAAAGATACCTGCTCGCCTTCTTTTCTTAAAAAGACAAAAAAGGGTTTACTCAAAATGAAAAGCATTCTTTGAATGTCTTCCTTTGAAAGCTCTTCACTATGAAGCTGAAGAGACCAAAGGGTTGCAGGCTCTTTTAAAGGATTTTTTCCGCTTTTTAAAATTTCATCTTTCAAAAATGAAATTGATTCATAGGGAATCTGAAAAACCGATGAGAAGTTTTTAAGAACAATATCTATCACTGAAGTCCCGCTGTCAAGCTTTAGCACTTCTTTGTCCTTTTTGCATTGCTCGGTTAAATTTTTTATCTTTTGATAAAATTCAAGAGGGCTTTGCAGATGTGGCTTTTCTCTTATTAGTTCTTCTATTTTCATGTATCCTCCATGTTTATGGAATTTCTGGTGGTTTTATATGTAAATCATCACCAGATAAAGCTTCCACAAGAAAGGTTTTAAGTGCTTTCTTTTCATAATCGGTTAAATTAAGGGGTTTCAACAACTTATTCCCCTTTCCTCCGCCTTTATTAAAGAAATCAATTACCTCCTCAAGGCTCTTAAATATACCATTATGCATATAGGGTGCAGTTTTTGCAACTTCTCTTAAGGTAGGAGTTCTAAAAGCTTTGTAATCCTTTCTTTTCTTCGTTTTAAAGTATCTTCCAAGGTCTTCTTTCACATTCATGTAGTCTGGATATTTATTAATTTTAGCCACATAACGCCTTGTGGTTATGAACTTTGGCTCATTAACATATTTTGGATTTTCTGGAACCTCCAGCGCATGAAATTCCTGATCACTGAGATAAGCTCCATAATGACATTCTATACATTTTCCTTTTCCTGTAAAGATTTCAAGTCCTTTTTTAGCTTCTGGGCTCAATGCATTTTCATCTCCCCTTAGATAACGGTCAATTGGTGCATTTCTGGATATCAGAGTTCTTTCAAAGGCTGCAATTGCTTTTGCAATAAGTTTTATATTTACATCTTTGCCAAAAACTCTCTTAAAGGCTTCTCTGTATTCGGGAACAATTCTTATTTCTTCCTCTAAAAAATCAAGATTCTGGTTCATTTCAAAAGCTGACATAATTGGAAATTCTGCCTGTTCTTCAAGAGTCTTTGCCCTTCCGTCCCAGAAAAGATACTTTGCATAGGCTACATTCATCAAAGTTGGTGCATTTCTGAAGTTTCTTGTTGTTGGGTAACTGAGAGATATTTCAGAACCATCGGTAAATGCTTTTTCAGGATCATGGCAATTGGCACAGCTTGTAGTTCCATCTCCTGAAAGTCTTCGGTCAAAGAAAAGCTTTTTACCGAGCTCAATTTTCTCTGTAGTCTGTGGATTGTCTTTTGGAACAGGCACAGGAGGTAGCGATTCAAGTTGTTTTTTCTTTTTGTCAGAGGCAAAGCTGTCAATATGGAAATAGATAAAGAAAACAAAAATAACGCAGAGAAAGTAAATAATGCTATTTTTTAGTAGCACTTTTAAGTTCCTGTAAAATAATTTCCCTGAAATAATCATAGTCTCTTACTCCAAGAATTTTTACTCCATTGATATAAAAAGCAGGAGTTACGTAAAGTTCCATCTCATTGGCGAGTTTCAAATCTCTTTCAATTATTGAAGCACCTTCTTGATTGTCTATTGCCTTTACAAATTTTTCAATATCAAGATTGAGCTCTTTTGCGTAAGCTATTAAAGATTCCCTGTCAAGCTTTGGAGATCTTTTTATTAATAACTCATGCATTTCAGCAAACTTGCCCTGTTTCCATGCTTCAACTGCTGCCTCTGCTGCAATTCTTGAATAGTCTCTGTAGCGATATGGGAAAAACTTAATCACAAGTTTTACCTTTCCTTTAAACTCTTTAACCAATCCTTCAATGGTCGGACCAACCTCAATACAATGCGGTCATTGATAGTCAATAAATTCAACAATGGTAACGGGCGCATTCTCATATCCAATATAAGGTGAGTTTTCCAGAGGCAAACTGTATCTTTTTTCAGCTGCAAAGGCACTGGATAAGAGAGACAAACCTAACAAAACAAACAAAAGCTGTTTAATAATTTTCATATTTTTTCTCCTTAATATTCAATAGTCTGTTCAAAAACTTGCAAGCCCATATTTACCTACATCTTCACCAACGAGGAAACACTGCTCTGCCTCAGGATGACAGAAAAATTGTCATTCCGAGCGAAGCGAGGAATCTCCTCCACTTTTTTCTGTATCGGAATAACAGAATAAAGCTTGACTCATATCAAACAGCCTCACTTAATTATAACACAATATCAGTCTCATAAATTCGCAAAGTTTTATATCTACGGGCATTTATTATCTGGGTCAGGTTAATTGTATCAAAGTTGTCTTCAAGAATCCATGAAAATTCCACTTTTTTAAATCCATATTTTTTTGCACCTCTGAAAGCTTCTCTGAGCATTATTGATTCCACACCCTTGTGTCTCATCTCTTTCTTTACTCCAAAAAGAAGAAGCCTTATTGATTGAATTTTTCTTCTGTAATACAGAGCCTTCATTATTGCCCATGGCGTCAATCTGCCTTTGATTTTTCTTAATACTTCATTAAAATCAGGAATGGCGCCAAAAAAACCTACTGGCTTACCATCTTTTTCAGCAACTATAACCAGTTCAGGTAATGCTACAGGTTTAAGCTTCATAGCCATGTAGTCAATCTCTTCCTTTGTTATTGGAATAAATCCCCAATTTGAAGCCCATGCTTCATTATAAACTTCCATAAATGCATAAAGCTCTTCGGTTAAATTTTTCAATTTCACTGTTCTTGCTTTGATTCCCTGTCTTTCTGCGAAACTGGCAATTCTTTCAATTTTTGAAGGAAGTTTATCAGGAACATCTGCCAAAAAACAATAAAGATCCTTTACTTTTTTCATTCCATATGATTGAGCAAACTCGTTATAATATGGCGGATTATATGGAATCATTATCATTGAAGGAGTATCAAATCCTTCATAAAGAAATCCGCATTCTTCATTTGTTGAAAGATTCATTGGACCACGCATTATGGAAAGATTATTTTCTTTAAGAAACTCCTTTGCTTTATCAAATAAGGCATTGGCAACAGCCTGCTCCTTTATGCACTCAAAAAGTCCAAAAAAACCTGCATTGTCCTTATGATACTCAAGATGAGCATAGTTAACTATGGCAGCGATTCTTCCAGCAGGTTTTCCACCTTTGTAAGCAATATAAAATTTAGCCTTCGCTCTTTTAAAAAAAGGATTTTTCTCAGTAAGATGCTCCATCATATCGTTGATTAATGGAGAAGCATAAAAGGAGTCATTTTTATAAATTTTCAACGGTAGGGTTACGAATTCTCTGAGCTGTTTTTTATTTATAACTTCTTTTATTTCCAAAGCCCTTCATCCAGAAAAACTTTTTAAACCTCAATCCTGCACAGAATATAATTAAAGTGTAAATTCCATTCCCCTTTATTGTCAACATAAAAATTTGAAACTGAGATCTCCCGAGAAATCTCTAAATAAACTAAACCTGGCTTCTTTATCATCAATTTTAGGATTAAAAGTATTTTAAAGAAAAATAGTAAAAAATAACAAAAAACAATAATATTCCATAAAAATAGTTAAAAACTGGCTATAAATTGTTTTATTTAGCCTTGATTGGATATCCAAATTCAGGTTATATTAGCACTCGGTAAGATTAGTTGCTAATAATTCATCAATAAAATAAAAAGGAGGGAGGATATGAAGATTAAGCCACTTAAAGACAGAGTAGTTGTTAAGTTTTCATCTGAAGAGCTTGAAAAAACCCCTGGAGGAATCTATGTGCCTGACGTGGCAAAGGAAAAACCTCAGAAGGGCACAGTTATTGAGGTTGGTTCTGAGGTGAAAGAAGTAAAGGTGGGTGATACTGTTCTTTTTGACAAATATGCTGGTTCAAAAATCAAAATTGACGATGTAGAGTATTTAATTATTAAAGAAGAAGAAATTCTCGGAATAGTAGAAAAATAAAAAAAAGGAGGGGATGATATGGCAGCAAAGCAGTTAATATTTGGTGACTCAGCAAGGCAGGCAATTCTTAAAGGTGTTACAATTCTTACTGATGCTGTAAAAGCAACGTTGGGACCAAGAGGAAGAAATGTAGTAATTGAGAGAAAATTTGGTTCTCCCAATGTAACAAAAGATGGTGTTACAGTTGCTAAAGAAATAGACCTGAAAGATCCCTTTGAAAACATGGGTGCACAGCTTGTAAGAGAAGTTGCATCAAAGACCTCTGATGTTGCCGGTGATGGAACAACCACTGCAACTGTACTGGCTTATGCCATTTACAAAGAAGGTCTTAAATACGTTTCAGCTGGTGCTAATTCAATGGATCTCAAGAGAGGTATTGATAAGGCTGTTGAAGCAGTTGTTGAGGAGCTTAAAAAGATTTCAAAGCCTGTTGCAGATAAAAAAGAGATAGCACAGGTAGGAACAATCTCTGCTAATAATGATGCTTCAATAGGAGAGCTCATCGCTGAAGCAATGGATAAGGTAGGGAAAGATGGCGTTATTACTGTTGAAGAAGCAAAAGGAATGGCAACAACCCTTGACATAGTTGAAGGAATGCAGTTTGACCGTGGATATATTTCCCCATATTTTATAACTGACCCTGAGCGCCTTGAATGTGTTCTTGAGGATGCCTTTATTTTAATTCATGATAAGAAAATTTCAGGCATGAAGGACCTCCTTCCAATTCTTGAGCAGATTGCAAGAATGGGCAAACCTCTTCTTATTATTGCAGAGGATGTGGAGGGTGAAGCCCTTGCAACACTTGTTGTAAACAAGCTCAGAGGAGTTCTTCAGGTTTGTGCAGTAAAGGCACCAGGATTTGGAGAAAGAAGAAAGGCAATGCTTGAGGATATTGCAATTCTTACAGGTGGAACAGTGATTTCAGAGGATCTGGGAATTAAACTTGAAAATGTAAAGATTGATGATCTTGGAAGAGCAAAGAAAATCATCGTTGACAAAGACAACACCACAATTGTTGAAGGTGCAGGAGATCCTCAGAAGATTCAGGGAAGAATTAAACAGATAAAAGTTCAGATTGAAGAAACAACATCTGATTATGACCGTGAAAAACTTCAGGAGCGCCTTGCAAAACTTGCAGGTGGAGTTGCAAGAATCAATGTTGGTGCAGCAACTGAGGCTGAGATGAAGGAAAAGAAAGCAAGGGTAGAGGATGCATTGAATGCAACGAGAGCTGCTGTTGAGGAAGGAATTGTTCCTGGCGGTGGAGTAGCACTGTTAAGATGTCAGAAAGCTCTGGAAAATTTGAAAGCTGAGAATCATGACCAGCAGCTTGGTATTGAAATCGTTAAGAAAGCTCTTGAAGAACCAATAAAACAGATTATTGCCAATGCTGGAGTTGAAGCCACACTGATTGTTGAAAAGGTAAAGGAAAACAGTAATATTAATTTTGGATACGATGCATATCAGGAAAAGTTTGTTGATATGATGGAGGCAGGTATCATTGATCCAACAAAAGTTACAAGAACAGCTCTTCAGAATGCTGCATCTGTAGCAGGATTGATGCTTACAACAGAAGTTTTGGTATCTGAAATTCCAGAGGAGGAGAAGAAACCTCCTATGCCTTCCCCTGATATGTACTAATTTTCATAAAGGAGCAGACACAATGTCTGCTCCTTACCTTCTTGAAAAACCTTCCGATTTAATGTAATATTCAATTGATGAAAATTCTTCTCATTGAAGATGACAAAGCTCTTGGTGAGAGCATACAGGAGTATTTCAAACTTCATGACATTGAAACAGTATGGATTCAAGATGAGAGAAAACTCCCAAATATTCTTAAAGTTTATGAATTTGATGTGATCGTCCTTGATCTTATGTTAAATTTTTCCCGTGGAGAAGATTTAATAACATTCATTAGAGACAATAAAATAAATACGCCAATTTTAATTCTTACAGCCAAAACTGAGCTTTCAAGCAAAGAAGAATGCTTTTTAAGAGGAGCTGATGACTATCTTTCAAAGCCTTTTGAACCAAAAGAGCTCTTACTCAGAGTCAAGGCATTAAGTAAGAGAGTTCAAATAGAAAGTATTCTAAATATTGGAGATGTTACCATCAATATTGATGCAAAAACAATCTGGAAAAATGACAGAGAAATAAAACTCTCAAAAACAGCATGGGATTTATTAACTCTACTAATCAAAAGAAAGGGAGAAATAGTTAGCTCTGAAACAATTCTGAACTATGTCTGGGGCGGAAAAGCAGTGGGTGATGAAGTTGTAAGAACTTATATAAAGGAGCTGAGAAAAATTCTGCCTCATGATAGTATTAAAACCTACAAAGGTAGAGGATACAGATTAGATAATATTAAGGAGAACTAAGTATTGAATTTTCAACTAAAAATATTTCTCACTTTTGCCATAGCAGTGGTGCTTATTTTTTCTGTTATAAACTTCATAACAATCAATTTTTTCAAAGAACAGCAACATAAATATGAAGAAGAAATTCTCTCTTTATACAAGGAAATCTTAAAACAAAATAAAAACTATCAGCTTCCTTATTACATAAAAGCGTATGAAAACGAACTGTTTTTTGAAGAAAGTTATATCAATGATAGATTTCAGAGATTTTCTAAGACCATATTGATATGGGAAGTTTTACTTATTCTGGTTTTAAGCTATCTGTTCTATAAAATTCTGAATATAATAAGCAAGAAAGAACAGGAAGAAGAAGATTTTCTGAGATTTCTCTTTTTTGTTCTGTCACACAAAATCGGTAATTTTCTCTCAACTCTAAATACAAACATTGAAATATTGAGATTGAAACCAGAAAGCAGAGTTCTTGAAAGGATACAAACAAGCTGTAATATTATTGGTGCTGAATTGAAAAAAACAATGGAGACAATCAAACAACTGCCAAAAACTTCCAGATCAAGGCAAAAAATTAATCTGACAGAATTAATTAAAAATGTAAATTCAAAATTTGCCACTGACAAAAAACTCCTTTTTAGTGAGAGAGAAGTTTACCTTTATAAAAATTCAGAAGTAGTGGAAACCATAATCTTTCTATTACTTGACAATGCCTTCAGATATGCCCATAGCAAGATTCATATAAAAATTTTCAGGAATGCCGTTGCAATAAAAAACGATTTCAAAGAGATTGTCAAAGGCTCTGGATTGGGCTTGCAGATCGCAGAATATCTCTGCAAAAGCAATAAACTTCAACTGAAATACAGGGCAAAGGGTGAACACTTTATAGCGGTATTGATTTTTAATTGACAAAGAAAGCTGTTTCAATTTAGATTAAACTATGGCTGAGGCAGTCTTAGAAAAGAAAAAATACACATATCAGGACTATCTTAAACTTCCCGATGAGGTAAGATATGAACTCATTGAAGGAAAGCTAATCATGACACCATCACCAAATATTAAACATCAAAGAATTTCAAGGAAAATTGAATTTATGCTTGAAAAATATGTTACTGAAAATTCTCTTGGAGAGGTTTTTGATGCACCCTGTGATGTATATCTTGATGATGAAAATGTTGTCCAGCCTGATATACTTTTTATATCAAAAGAAAGAGCTTACATAATAGGAGAAAAAAACATTCAGGGCGCACCAGACCTTGTAATTGAGATAGTTTCAGAGGCATCCATATACAGGGATTCAGTTCAGAAAAAGAAACTCTATGCAAAACATGGAGTAAAGGAATACTGGATTGTAGCCCCTGATGATCAAATGATTGAAGTTTACATTTTAAGAGAACCGGGACAGTATGAGCTCAGACGCACCTATTATGAAAACGATGTGGTGGAGTCAGAGATTATAAAGGGATTCAAAATTTCCATGAAAGATATTTTCGGATGAATTATTTTAATTAGAACTCTGCAATTCTTTAAAATCCACCTCTTCAGGATAACCATAAACTTCTATACCATAAGATTCAGCGAATTCTTTTGCACTGCTTTCTATCATGGGTGAGATTATAATTTTCCTGTGTACTTTCTTGCCCTCACTTTTTTCATAGAAATTTATTTTTCTTAAAAAAGTAGCCACATCGCCTTTACTGATTGAAGATTTAATTTCACCAGCAATTACTTCACCATCTCTTATTATAAGGTCAAGCTTTACCTGATCAGGTCTTCCAAAAACTGAACCTTCATTGTCCTTCTGAGAGTACTTTATAACTTTAACTGGAAAACTCTCTTCAAGTATTCCTTTTATAGCTTCTCTGAAAGATGCCTCAGTCCTGAGTCCCCATCTTGCTCCAAGAGCACCAATGGTTGTATCATGCTTTCTGTGAAGAAGCTTTATTTCTTCAAGTATTGAATTAATAACTTTCTGATTTTCTTCCCATTTCTTTTGATTTTCTTCCCATCTTCTTTGATTTTCTTCCCATCTTCTTTCACTTTCTTCCCATCTTCTTTCGTTTTCCTCCCATTTTTTGTTCCATTCAGCCTGAGTTTCCTCCCACTTTCTGTTCCATTCAGACCATTTTCTTTCGCTTTCTTCTCTCTGAAGCTGTATTTCTCTTAAAATCTTTTCAAAGCGATCCTCTGTCTGCTTTTTGTCTGCAAATCGCTCCTGCAAGATATGATATATTGTTTCTCTCATTTTTCTATCTCTTTTCAAAAGTCCTGGAAGCTCAGTGAGAATAATCTGTTTTATCTCCTCTTTTGTAAGTTTTATGTCTGACTTTTTCATAATTAAATTTTCCCAGTATTCGGTTAAAAATGTCAAATTTATATGTCTCACATAACTTTCACGATTTTTATTCATTCACCTGCTATAATATAGTTAAGAAAAAGCGGAGGTTAAAAGTGAGATGCTCTTTTATTGCTATTTTAATAGTTTTCTCAATAATTCTAATTCCAGTTATTGCCACTTCTGTTGATGAACTTTTTCTTACAGGAAAAGTCATCCAATACGAACCTGATACAGGCAAGATAAAAATAGAAGTTTTGAGCTCTTCCTGTAAGGGACTGAGGGAATTTTTAACTGAAAAAGGGCTTCCAAAGGAATTACTTATCAACAGAGTTATAGATTTTGGAATTGATTCAGACCACTGTGATAAATTTAAAATGCATAAGATAAGGACATCTCTTTTAAAGTGATAAATTTATGAAAAAGTTGTTATTCTTTATCTTCATATTTTTTATATCTCTCTTAATTAAGGATAATCCTTCTGTAGAGTCAGTTGATATGGCAGATTACTGTTATGTTCCTCCATCAATAGGACAGATGTTTTCTCCTAATGTTTTACTTGTGATAGATGTTAGCGGTTCTATGTCATGGTGTGCTTATAATCCAACGTCTTCAAAACAAAGCTGCTGTGATAATTCATCAGGTTGTGGGTGGACATATAAAGGCACAGAGGAGGGCTATTTTGAGCCAGATAAAATTTATGAAAGAAGATATATATCCATTCCAAATGTAGGTAATGACTATGTATGGGTAGAAACAACAGGAACGGAAACAGCATGCCCGAAATACTCTAGAGGCATTGATACATCTAAAAAATATAAAGGTGCGTGTCTTAATTTCCTGTATATGAGAAGAATTGACCTTTTAAGGTGGGCAATTACAGGAGGGAAACTTGATTCTTGTACATCTAATGATCCAAAAAGATGTGATCCTGAACTTTACGGACAGCCTGCTACCAATCTCAGCTGTGACAGCTATGGATGTGTTCTTGAATCAGAATCAGGAATAAAGGTAAAAGTTCCATGGGCAAGAATATATGATAGTTTAACTTTTCAGTTCAGAAATTTAACTTTACAGCCAAGACTTGGAGCCATGTTTTTCAGTGGCACAGGAGTAAGAAGTAATAAGGTATATGTTGGTGACTTTACTTCAAGTGCTAATTTTGACGGTGTTAATCCATATAAAAATTTAATTACTGCAATAAACTATGAAGACCCTTCAGGTGCAACTCCTACAGCACCTGCTTTATGGGATGCATATAACTACTTTGCTCAGAATCCTCCCAAATATGGAGGCTTTACTCCTCAGCAGGGTGCAGGAGATAAGTGGCGTAATCCAATGTATCAATGTTTTGACGAAAATAACAACGGAGTCTGCGAAGGTAGCGAACTCAAGCTTATTCCATGTGCAAAAAACTTCATAATTCTCCTTACTGATGGGCAGTGGAATCAAGGTGGATATCCTGTTCAAGGAACATGTAGCATTAATACAGGATATGAAGTAAATTCTGCAGATCCTGTTGTTCCTGCATACTGGCTTCATAAAAAGGGCTTTACCAATTTACCAACAGGAATCTCTTCTTATGTTGAAGCAGTTTACGGAATAGGACTGTGGCTTGGAGGAACAGGAGAAAAATCACTCAAACAGGTTGCCATGTATGGCTCCTTTGATAGAATTAAAACATGGCCTGATAACCTCAGTGGTTATCCAACTGCTACCTGCGGTCCTGTTGATGATTGCTGTTCAGGATACAATTGCGGAAAAGGCAGTGCCTGTGCAAACCTGCCTCCGTCTTCGTCTGATTGGGATAAGGATGGTGATGGAAAGCCTGATACTTTTTATTCTGCCTCTGATGCAACTGAAATAAAAGAAGCAGTGAAGACTGCCATATTTGACATTCTCCGCCGTGCATCCTCTGGTTCTACTGTTGCCACGCTTGCCTCAAGAACCGGTATATCAAGCCTTGTTATTCAACCATATTTTTATCCAAAGTATCAGAGAGAGGATGGGGTGGAGCTTGGCTGGCTTGGATTTTTGCGTAGTTTCTGGGTTGACCTAAAACAGAATTTGAGAGAAGATACTGTAATGAATAAAATTCTTGACATGGCACAGAATGCTTGGGATAAGATTATTCAGTTTATAAGAACAGATGATGAGACAAAAATAGCAGTTTTAGCTGGAGATACTGACAGTGGAAGCAATGCCTGTCAGCTTGAATCTATTAAAGATTTAAATCAGGTTAAAGCAGTTTTTGACAGTGGCTGCTGGCTTGCCCAAAACTCTGCATCAGACAGAACGATAAAATACAACAAAGACGGAACTCTTACAAATTTCACCACTTCTGAGGCATCATATCTTGCTGGTATCTGGCAGACAGTTGACTCAACAATTGATCAAACAAAAGCAAGCTGTATTATCAGATACTTAAGAGGTGAGAATTTATCAGGTGATTCAACATGCGGTTCATTAAGCTATGTTCAAAGGACAAGAGAGCTAAATATAAATACTTTCTGTGGTTCTGGTAGAAGTCAAACATGGAAACTTGGAGATATCATAAATTCAACCCCTTCTGTGGTGTCTGATCAGCCAGTAAACATCTATCACATAAAATATGGTGATTCCACATACGCTGCATTTATCAGAAGCGATAGCTATAAAAATCGGGCAACGATTGCATTTGTTGGAGCAAATGATGGAATGCTTCATGCATTTAGAGTTGGAACAGTGGTAAATCAGATAGACCCTGAGCACCCATCAAAGCTTCAGAATTCGCCAGTTGATACAGGCACTGATAAAATAGGAAGAGAAGAATGGGCATTTATTCCAAGAAATGCTGTTCCTTATTTAATCTGGTATGGAAACTCTGATTACTGCCATGTTCCAACAGTTGATTACAGAACCATTGTTGTGGATGCAAAAATATCAGGACAATGGAAAACTCTTCTTATTGGAGCAATGGGATTTGGAGGCAAAGCCCTTGGCAGTTTCTCTTCAAGTATTTTCGTTCTTGATATAACAGATCCAGTAAATCCTTCTCTTTTATGGGAAAAGAGTCTTCCGGATCAAACCCTTACTCTTTCCTTCCCGGCTGTGTTGAAAGCAGATGATTGGTATGTGGTAGTTGGCTCTGGTCCAAAGGATCCTAAAGGAACGAGCTTTTCCACTGCAAAAATATACTTTTTCAGACTTGCTGATGGATACTTGACCAACACTTTAACAGTAAAAGAAGGAAATCAGACAGTAACAGCAGCAGTTGGTGATATTATGCCAGTTGATTTTGATTTTGATTATTATGACGATGTGCTTTACTTTGGAACATATACAACAAACTCTGGAGATTTTTACAGGATTTATATAAAAGGCAAATCTGTATCTTCGCTGTCAGACAGTGACATTAAGAAAGCTGTTTCAGTTTCAAGACCAGTATTTGCTGCACCAAACTTTACTGTTGACGAATTTGGCAGGCTATGGGTATTCTTTGGAACAGGAAGATATCTTGGAGACTCTGATAAAACAGTTTCATATACAAACTACTTTATTGGATTTAAGGATGAATGCATGGTGAGCGGCTGCAGTTATAGTTTGGGTAGTTCAGGAACGACAAATACAACCAGCAGCCAAGTTTACGCAACAGTAACAGAGGTAAAAAAAATTTGCTCCTGTGATTCTTCTGGATGTAGCCAGGTTGATGTTGTTTATGATACAACGCCTGTGACTACAGGAGTTGAACCTGAACATGGCTGGTATTATCAACTTACTGGAGAGGCGGTGATATCTCAGCCTGCTGTTTTTGGTGGAAATGTTGATGTGCTTGTTTTTGCTCCTCCACAGGATATTTGCGCTTATGGAGGAAATACTGAACTGATGGCGCTATACTATAAAACAGGCACTCCCAATCCACGACCCGCAGTGCTTTCAACTCTTGCAACCAGTGGAACTCAGGGAACTGTAACTGTTTATGCTAAGATTCCTATTGGAAGCGGCGCTCCTCCTTTTGGGAATCCGTTCCAGATTACTCAGGGAACGAGTTCAAGAGAATATACAAAGTTTGTGCAGGTATCAACAGGTATTGTTTTAAAATTACAACAGCAGGTCTCTCCAGGATATGAAAGCAGGTTTGTCTCATGGATAGAAAAGTAGCAGGATTCAGTCTTTTTGAGCTTTTAATTATTATTGCCATTGTTTCATTTCTCATGTATATTGGTTATTCTCAGTATACAAAATACAAAGCTGACAGAGAGCTTATGAGACAGGCAAATCAGCTTGCAGATGATATAGGCTGGATAAAGTCTCAGTCAATCTCCAAAGAGCCTCATGGAATGGTGATAAATTTAGACAACTACACTCTGTTTAAAGACATTGATGGAAACTGTAGCTTCACTGCTCAAGATAAGATAATCAGTGTGGTAAATTTTATGAATGGAATAACAAATTCCAGTATAACAATATTTGTTTTTGACAGAAAAGGTTATCCAAGAGATAGTAATTGCGGAATTGGAGCAAGCGGTGTTACTTTAAAAAATACTAACAATAATCAAAAAATAATAAACATAAATAAATATGGAAGAATTCAAATTCAATAGCAAAGGATTCACACTTATTGAACTTTTAATCGGAATGCTTATTGTGCTTGTTGTTATGATTGGACTTCTGAAGGGAATCCTTGAATACAATAAATTTACAACAAGAGCAAAGATGAAAGACAGGGCAACTGAGATAGCAAGACAGTTTACAGCTTATATTGAAAACCTTCCATATACAAGTGATGGAAGTGGAGTTCGGTCAATACTTTATGCCAACAATTCAGCCTGGAACAATGTTACATGTAGCTCTAATTCGTGCAGTTTTTTTGAAACTCACACGGAATTTTATGAAATTGGTTCTCCAACTCTATCAAATCCTATAGGCAATCTCTCCTCTAATTTAAGGCTTTATCCATCAGTAAATACTCCTCAGTCACAGTGTAGTTGCAGAGGGGACAGTTGTCCTGCCAGTCTTCCAGTTTGCACCTATGAAGGATTTTCTGGCAGAAGAATATATACAGGGGTAAATGTGGCAAAAATAGTTGATGATTATGGAAGAGAAACAGGTAAAGCAGCATCAGTGATGATTTGGTATTTTGAGCCTTTTACAAATGAACTTAAAAGAATGACAACTCTGGTAATCAAGGAGAAGAGATGAAAAGAGGCTACTCAGTTGTTGAAATTCTCATAGTCATTGCCATAATGGGAATTCTGGCAGGTGGCATACTAAGTGCTTATCGCTTTATTGCAAAAGAAAATGTAACGAGGCATCTCGTAGCAAAGCAGGAGCAGGATGTCTCAGTCCTTATAAATCAGCTTTTAAAGGATGTTGACTCTGCCGGATTCGGTGTAGATATAGACAATCTCTGTTCTGAGACAACAATATCCTCAGGCAGTTTACAGTTTCCTTCCCTGGCTTCAAGAGAAGAAAGATGGTCAGGATGCTGGGCAGTATTAAATAGTGGAAATCTTACAATACAAAGTAAGAATTTTATGGGACAGGACTGTCAGTTTCCCAGTGCTTGGTACACTGTTCTTGATCCTGTAACTAAAAAAAGCTTATGCCCGGCAAATACTGGTTATCTATGCAATGATCTAAACAATATGAGTGGAATTGCTTTTTACGCTACAACAGAGAACGATTATACTTATCCTCAATCTTTTATGGTTACCTATGCTCTTAATCAAGAAAATTTACCAAAAGAGTGTGCCCGAGGGACATATAATTTAGTTAAAACAATCGGAACATCAAGATACAGTGGTTATCAGGCAAATCAACCAGTTATCTCCTGTGTTTTTCCCAATGGCTTTAAAGTCAGAGCAGGCATTCAGAGCGGAGGCTCTATAACTTATCAGGACTCTCTTTCTAATTCGGACATTCAGAACCATAATCTTAAGTTATTTCGTATCTGTCTTATTCTTCAGGTTGGTTCAGCTCAGGATACTCCATCAACTCAACCACAGTTCAGTTCAGATTGTGGAGGAGGTCCAACCATAGACAATACATGGTGGAACAATACAGGGAGGTGGTATAGATGGAAAGTTGTAGAACAGGATATTCCATTAAGAAACTATCAATAAACAATAAAGGAATTGCTCTTTTTTCCGCAATTCTGATCGCAGTTTTTGCATTGCTGGCAGTTGCAGGGCTTTACTTTGCCCTTACAAAGCTTCTTGGCTCATCTCAAACAATAAAAACCTACGCATCAGTAAGAGATGCTGCAGCAGGAGGAGTTCATCAAGCTGTGATAATGATACAGTCTGGTTCATTTAATGATTTTGCTGTAGGAGAGTGCACGCCACAGCCAATTGAGATTAATTTTAAGCTTTATGGAAGTGATAAACTTTTTACAAATAAAATCACCGTGTGTCTTAGTGCATACAAAGCTCTTCCAGGATATGAAATAACTGCAGTAGCATATTCAAAATTAGCTGGAGGATACAAAGGATTTATTTATACCATAATCTCCGAAGCTGAAGGACCAGAGGCAACTGGGGAGAAAACACGCTCTCGCATAGAAGCAGTTTATGCAAGATAGTTTTTCAAAGTAAGTAAAATTGATACCAGTTATTATGTTTTGAGTGCCTAAAAGACTGACTGATTTGGCAAAACCTCACAGAAATACAGAGCATTAGCTAATCTCGGCTTAGCATAGTGAAAATGCTTTGCATTTGCAACTAAAGTTGTCTCCTGCAATTAAATCACGCCTAAAGCTTTACCTACTTTTTTGAATGCCTCAAGGACTCTGTCAAGATGTTCATCTGTGTGAGTTGCCATATAGCTTGTTCTTATAAGTGCTTTTCCTGGTGGAACAGCAGGAGATACTGCCACATTAGCAAATATTCCCTCTTGCTGAAGCATCATCACGAACTTAAAGGCAAGCTCATCATCACCGACAATTACAGGGATTATCGGTGTTTCTGCTACTCCGATGTCAAAACCGAGTTCTTTGAATCCTTTTAGCATCTTGTTTGTGTTTTTCCAGAGCTGCTGTCTTCTCTCTGGTTCAGACTCAATTATATCAATTGCTGCTGAAACTGCAGCCACTGAAGCAGGTGGAGGACTTGCACTAAAGATGAATGCTCTCGCAAAATGTTTGATATAGTTTATAACATCTCTCTCTCCTGCAATAAATCCTCCAATTGATGCAAGAGACTTACTATATGTTCCCATAATAAGGTCAACATCTTTTTCAAGTCCAAAGTGTTCAGCGGTTCCACGACCAGTCTGACCAAGCACTCCTATTCCGTGAGCATCGTCAACCATAATTCTTGCTCCATATTTTTTGCATAAAGCTACAACTTCAGGAAGCTTGACTATATCACCCTCCATACTGAAGACTCCATCAACAACAACAAGTTTTGGTCTGCCTTCAGTTTCTTTAAGAACTCTTTCAAGGTCTTCAATATCGTTGTGCTTATATCTTTTAACTTCGCCAAAAGAAAGACGACATCCGTCAACAATGCTTGCATGATCCATTTTATCAATTATTACTACTTCGTCCTTTCCAATTAACGAGGAAATTACTCCAAGATTTACCTGAAAACCTGTTGTAAAGACCAAAGCAGCTTCTTTTCTTGTAAATCTTGCCAGTTTTTCTTCAAGCTCTATATGAATGTCAAGAGTTCCATTCAAAAATCTTGAACCAGCACAGCCTGTTCCATATTTTTTAATTGCATTAATTGCAGCTTCTTTTACTTTTGGATGATTTGTAAGTCCAAGATAGTTGTTTGAGCCAATCATGATCATTTTTCTTCCATTCATTATTACTTCAGGTCCCTGAGCAGACTCAATTACTCTAAAGTAAGGATAAATACCCATTGAATGAATTTTCATTAATTGTTCTTTAAATTTAAAGCACTTTTCAAAAGGATCAGTTTTTCTTATATCCATTGATTCATTCTGTACCACTTTGCTGTCCATTCCATCCCTTCCTTTAACTTAGTTTTTGTTTTGAAGCCGAGTAAGGACTCGGCTTTTTTTGTAGAGCAAACCCAGCATGGCTGGATAAACTCTTTAAGTTTATCGCTATTTATTATACTTTTTTTGTCAAATTTTTGAAAGACTCTTATGAAAAACATGCCTATTGACTGAGGAATTTTTATCTTAACAGGTCTTTTACCTATAGCCTTTGATATAGCTTCAACTATTTCATGAGTATTGTATGGTTGAGCATCTGCAATGAAAAAGGTCTGTCCAGTTGCTTTCTCCATTTTTGATGCAGTAATTATACCTCTTACGAGGTCATCCACATATATCATTGAATATTTACCTTCTGTTAGATATAAAACAAACCCTGTCTTGATCATTTTAAAAAATGTAAGAAAATCACTGTCTCTTGGACCATACACCGCGGGAGGTCTTATTATTGTAATGGGTATTTTATCTTTGAAAAATTTAACAACTTGCTCTCCAAGAAGCTTACTTCTTCCATATTCAGATACTGGAGATGGTGGTGTATCTTCTGTTACAGGAGTTCCATCCACACACGGTCCTGCGGCTGCAAGACTGCTTACATGAATAAATCTTTTGATAGCTGAGTTTCTCTCAGCCACTACTTCCACTAAATTTTTCGTGCCAATGTAGTTTGACTGAAAAAATTCTTCTGGATGGCTTGCCTTTGTTATTCCTGAAAGATTAAAGACATAGTCAAAATTCCATTCAATCTTTTTTAAGCTTTCTTTATCCGAAAGATCAGCCTTAATAATCTTTACATCAAGCCCTTTGAGAAAACGAAGCCTTGACGGATCTCTAACTATGCAGTAAACCTCGTAATTTTCTCTTAAAAGAGCCTCTACAAGATGACTTCCTATAAAACCTGTTCCGCCAGTAACAAGAGCTTTCAAGAGGCTTTCCTCACTATTAAAGTAAGTCCCTGAACTTCTTCAACTATGACTTCTTCATCCTTTTTTATTTCCACACGAGACCGAGCCTGCCAGAGTTCTCCATGAACCATAACCATTCCTCCATGGCTGTCAATATCAGTTTTGGCAATACCCTTAAGTCCAATAAGCTCTTCAACTCCTGTAACAGGCTTTCTTTTGTGAGCTTTATATGCAAGCCTTAGAAGCACACCAAAAAACAATGCCGTTACCAATGTTACAGGTATAATTACTGAAAGAGAAAGCTTGAATAAAGGATTTGCTGTATCAAAAAGCATTATTGAACCAAGTATAAAACATATTACTCCGCCAAGTGTTAGTAGCCCGTGAGAGGTAATTTTGAGTTCAAGTATAAAAAGTATTACACCAAGAAGTATTAAACCTGCTGCCGCATAGTTTATGGGAAGGGTTTGAAGACTGTAAAAAGCAAGAATTAAAGAAATCGCACCAATTACACCTGGTAAAATGCTTCCCGGGTTGCTGAGTTCAAATATAATGCCATATATACCTATCATTAAAAGAATATAAGCAATGTTTGGGTCAGTTATGAAGTTAAGAAGCCTTTCTCTGAAGTTCATCTCAATTTTATTTATTTTTGCTGATTTTGTATTTAAAACAAACTCTCCACGAACTGTTTTTACCCTCATTCCGTGTATATCTCTTATAAGGCTGTCAAGATCATCAGCAATTAAATCAATTACTTTAAGTTTTAATGCCTCTGTTTCAGTAGATGAAATGCTTTTTCTTACAGCTTCCTGAGCCCATTCAGTGTTTCTTCCTCTTTGTTTGGCAATTGATTTAATGTAGGCAACAGCATCATTTGTAACCTTTTCAGCCATAGTCTTATCCATTTTTTCACCAACTGCAACAGGATGAGCTGCTCCTATGTTTGTTCCCGGAGCCATTGCAGCAATATGGGCAGCGAGTGTTATAAATGCACCTGCACTTGCTGCTCGGGCTCCTTTTGGTGAAACATAGACAATAATAGGAATTTGAGAGTTAAGCATTTCTTTAACTATGCTTCTCATGGATGTGTCAAGACCTCCAGGGGTGTCAAGCTGGATTATAACTGCCTCAGCATTGGTTTCATGAGCCATTTTAATTCCCTTTATCGTATATTCTGCATGAGGTGGATTTATAACTCCATTTACTGTAAGAACAATAATATCTTTTGCATAAGCAGAGCTGCAAAGTGAGAGCATAATTAACGAAAGGATAAAGTATTTGATTTTTTCTTTCATGAAAAATTATAACAAACTTTTGATATTTTCTTTTAGTAACGCAATTGCTTTATACACAAAATCTTTATTAATCAATCCTAAGCTTGAAGGTGTCTCAAAAACTCTTTTTGGCAGAGTTAAATTTTCAATATCAAAACCGGCTTTAATTTTAAAGCGATATTTGTTTGCATAGATTTCTCTGCCTGTTTTTAAAAGCTCTTCTTCAGTTAAATTAAATCCAGCAAGTTTTAGACATTTAATTACAATCTCAGGAGTATAAATCTCTCTTCCAAAAAAGCATATTACAAGGCTTGAAAGAATCTGTCTCCACTGTTCTTCATTGAGTATTTTCTCAGCCAGTTGTTCTGGAGATAACTTCTTTGTCATTGCTTCTCTGTCAATGGCATATCCAGCAGAATCAAGATGACTGTGTCTTGCTCCAAAGAGGTATCCAAGATGAGCTCCAGCTCCTGTATGGTAACCCGGCATTTCGTTTTTACCATATGTTAAGGCAAAATCTTTTCCACCGTATTTTGAAGAGGCATAGTCAATTCCTCTGGCAACATCTTTGTAAAATTCTGTTTCACTATAAACGATTTTTCTTACCAGTTCAATAAAGCTGTCAACTTTACCCCATTCTGGAATAATTCCTTCAGTCTGCTTTTGATTTATAACTCCTTTTTTAAAAGCCTCTGTAATCCAAGCAAGAACCACACCTGTTGATATGGCATCAAGTCCCATGTCTTCAACAACTTCTATTAGTTTTAAAACATCTTCAGACTCTGTAATTCCTAACATTGAACCAAGAGCGTATATGAGCTCATAGTCATAGGAAAGATAAACAGTTCTATAAAAATAAGGCTCATCTTCATAGGCTTTTCTTAATGCTGCAAGATGAATACACGCAACTGGGCAGTGAGCGCAGGCAACACGTCTTCCAAGATGTTTCTGAGCAAATTTTTCACCGGAGATGTTTTCAATGCCTTTTAATTCATTTTCCAGCAGATTTTTTACAGGAATTCCCTTTGAAAAGCTTAAAGGTAAAACATTTGTCGGTGTACCAAGTTCATGATACTTTTTCATTTTTTCTGATTCGGAAAGTTGATGTAAAAGTTCAGAATAAAGGTTTCTGTATTCTTTAAAATCAGTAACTGAGAGGTCTTTTTTCCCTGAAATAAGCACGGCTTTAAGATTTTTACTTCCAAATACTGCTCCAAGCCCCAGTCTTCCAAAGTGTCTGTAAGTTTCAAGAGTTACACAGGCAAAACTTATGAGACGTTCGCCTGCAGGTCCAATTCTCATTATTGTTCTTAGTCCAGCACCACCTTCACGGTTTCTGATTATTCTTCCTGCTGATTCTTCTAATCCCCAGAGTGTTGTAGCATCTCTGAAAAAAACCTTATCGCCATGAATTGCAACAAACACTGGTCTTTCACTTTTTCCTTTTATCACAATTGCTCCATATCCTGCCATTCTGATGGCAATTGCGCTTCTTCCTCCTGCATGGGATTCTCCAAGATTTCCCGTGTGAGGTGATTTAAACATAGCAACAGTTTTAGATGCTATTGGGAAAAGTCCGTTTAAAGGTCCAACTGCAAAAATAATTGGATTATCAGGAGAAAATGGTTCAAGATCATTGGGACAGTTTTCCTCAAGAAGTTTTATTGCAACTCCTGCACCACCGATGTATTTTGAGAAAAGTTCATCTCTTTCCTCAATCCAGAATCTTTTCTTTGTAAGGTCAATGTATAAGACTCTTTTTAAACTGTCTCCTTTAATCATTTTCTTACAAACTCCATAACTTTATATGGACAACTTTTAGCACACTCTCCACATTGGATGCATATGACGGGTTTGTTTTTTTCATTGTTCCATCCTATTGCATCAAGTATACAGGCTTTTACACAGTATCCACATCCTGTGCATCTTTCTTCTTTAAGCAAAACACCTCCACCTTTTCTTACAATCAATGCATCTTCAGGACAGGCACGGGCACAGGGAGGATCTTCACATCCACGACAAACCCAGACTGAAAATCCCCTTGATATTCCACCCTGAGAACGCACCTTTATGCAGGAGGATTCAAGCCCTGCAGCTTGATGTGCCTGAGCACAGGTAAACATGCAGATCAAGCATCCAACACATTTATCACTATCTTTTACGAACACGGGCATAATGAAATTATAACATGTTATAATTTTAAACTGAAGATGGAAAAAGAAATATTTTTGTTTTTTCATAAAACTCTCTCAAACAGTTTCTTAGACAGCATTATGCTCTTTTTTACTCAAATAGGCTGGATACTGTGGTTGCCAGTATTTCTTTTGATGATATACAGATACTTCAAAGCAAAGAACTACATAGAAATTTTATATTTAATTACAGCCATCACACTGGTCGTATTTATCTCTGACTGGTTTTCTCTTGAGATAAAAAATCTCGTTCAGAGAGTGCGTCCCTGCCATACAGAGTATTTCAGAGGAGTTGTTGGATGCACAGCTTCTTACAGTTTTCCATCAAATCATGCAACAAATTCTTTAGCAGTGGCAACTGTGTTAATTCTTTTCGGGAGAAAACTATGGAAATCTAAGCTAATTTCAATCTACATCATTTCAGTGGCTTTGTTTATATGTCTGTCAAGGCTTTATCTTGGTGTTCACTGGCTTACTGATGTGCTTGGTGGTGCTTTACTTGGTTTAATTATTGGTTATGGAGTTTTTAATGCCACTTTATCAGTGAATAATCTTAAGAGATTTTTTTATTTTTTTCTTATTATTCTTAGCCTTTTCAGAGTTTATTTTATTCTTCACGGACCATTAGACCTCTCACCTGATGAAGCACACTACTGGGAATGGTCAAGAAGACTTGATTTAAGCTATTACTCAAAGGGTCCTGTGATTGCCTATTTGATTGCTTTTTCCACATGGCTTTTCGGTGATAATCCTTTTGGAGTTAGAATTTTTGCAGTTTTATGCTCCTTTTTAAGCAGTTTTTTTGTTTATAAAATTGGCAAAAAGCTTTTTGATGAAAAAACTGGATACATAAGCGGAGTTTTGTTTCAGCTAATTCCTCTTTTTTCAACATTCGGGATTCTTTTTACAATTGACAGCCCCTTTATTTTGTTCTGGATTGTTTCAATGTATCTTTTTATCCTTACAATAGAAAAAAGAGGTTACTGGCTTGTTTTAGGATTTTTCATAGGGCTTGGACTTCTTACAAAGTACACAATGGCTTTTTTCTATTTTTGTATGATTACTTATTTGTTAGGGAAAAGAAAAAATGCGGTTTCAGAGCACCCTATGTTTTTTACTATGTCATCCCGAGGGGGTCAATGCCCCGAGGGATCTCTCATAAAGAAAAAAACTCTTCACCCGTCCATTAACTTCATTAGGAGTTTTACTTTGATTTTGTCTCTAAATGGCAGAGAGATTTTAAAAAATCCATGGCTTTATGTATGTGTGATAATTTCTCTGCTTGTATTTTCTCCTGTAATAATCTGGAATGCCCAGCATGACTGGGTTACAATTAAACACACAGCAGGGCAGGCACATCTTTATGATGGATTAAAGATTTCCTTGAAATATTTCGCTGAATTTATCGGTAGCCAGTTGATTGTTGTAACTCCCTTGATTTTTGCATTGGGATTTTATTTCCTCCTTAAACCTTCAACCTTAAGTCTTAAGCCTGATACCCGATGGTTTCTTACGTCTTTTTCAATGCCTGTTTTGGTTTTCTTTTTACTTAAAAGCATTCAGGGAAAGGTTCAGGCAAACTGGGCAATGCCAGCATATCTTCCTTTTTTAATTGTTATTGCCTTTGCTTTTGCTCGCAGGCTTTATAAAAAACTTGTTTTATCTGCGATTCTGATAGCAGTTGTTTTTACAATTTTTAGCCATGCTCTACCATATCTAAATCTTCCAGAGAAAATTGATCCTTCAGCAAGGCTTAAAGGATGGCGAGAACTGGGAATAAAAGTATCAGAGATGAGAGAAGAACTGGAAAAGACAGGGAAAGTAGTGATTTTCTCTGACAGATATCAGATTTCAAGCGAACTTGCCTTTTATACAAAAGGCAATCCCTTTGTTTACTGCATAAATCTTGGAAGAAGAATGAATCAGTATGACCTGTGGCAGTCAAAAACCCTGGAAATTAATGGCACAGTTCATGGAGTTTATGTTGTTTATGGAATGAGAAACACGCCAGAGCCTGATGTTTCTTCTGCTTTTGAACACTGTGATTCAGAGCATTTTACTGTTTACAAAAAAAGAGTTAAAATTAGAGATTATACAATTTTTAGATGTTACAACTTTAAAGGTATGGAAATAAACTTACCAGAGAGCTACTGAAGGAGGCAAAAATGGATTTATCAGTGGTTATACCACTTTACAATGAAGAGGAAAACATAAATGAACTTCATAAAAAACTAACTGAAACTTTGAGCAGGCTGCCAATTTCTTACGAAATCATCTATATTGACGATGGTAGTACTGACAGTACCCTGAAACTTCTTGAAGAAATTCAAAAAAAGGACTCCCATGTGGTTGTCTTAAGCTTCAGAAGAAATTTTGGACAGACCGCAGCCTTTGCAGCAGGCTTTGATTTTGCAAGAGGAGATGTGGTTATAACAATGGATGGGGATCTGCAGAATGATCCTGCAGACATACCAAAGTTTCTTGAAGCCGTAAAGGATGCTGATCTTGTTAGTGGCTGGAGAAAAAAAAGAAAAGACCCATTCCTGTCAAGAAGACTTCCTTCCATATTGGCAAACTGGCTCATTGGAAAAGTTACTGGTGTGAGAATTCATGACTACGGATGCTCTTTAAAAGCCTATCGCAGAGAAGTTGTTAAAAATCTCAAGCTTTACGGTGAGCTGCACAGATTTATTCCAGCCCTTGCAAGCTGGTATGGCGTAAAGATAAAAGAGATTGAGGTTCAACATCATCCAAGATACAGAGGAAAGTCAAAATACGGAATAGGAAGAACAATCAAGGTTCTTTTAGACCTTGTCACTGTAAAGTTTTTACATAGCTTTTCAACAAAGCCAATTCAGTTTTTTGGACCAATTGGAGTTTTATTCATGATTGTCGGTGCCGCCATTGTGGGATATCTTGTTTTACTTAAAATTCTATATGGAATTTCCATTGGTGGAAGACCTCTTTTACTGGGTGGATTCTTTTCTGTTTTGATAGGTCTTAATTTTATCGGTATGGGGCTTCTTGGTGAGATGATTGTAAGAGTTTATCATGAAACACAGAAAAAACCCATTTACATTCTGAAAAAAATCCTGGGACCTGGAGATTGAAAAAGCACATAAAATTTTTCATTCGTCTTACAGTAACCTGTTTATTGATTCTTTATCTTTTTAAAAAAATTGAGATTAACCATGTCTTAAACTCTCTTTTTCTAATGAATCCTTTAATCTTTTTATCTGCCTCCTTTTTATACATTCTTTCTTCATACATATCCACTCTGAGATGGAAAATTTTTCTTCCCCGGGAAGATTTAAAGGTTTCAGAGCTATTCTCACTTTATCTCATTGGCTCATTTTTTAATAATCTTCTGCCCGGAATAATTGGAGGAGATGTAATAAAAATTTTCATGATCAAAGAAAAAACGGGGCTTAAAAAGGCTTTAGCATCAGTGTTTATGGAGAGATACACAGGACTTTTTGCTTTATTATTGATAGGCTTTGTATTTTTCTGCCTGTTTTATACAAATCTTCCAAAGCACAGGCTTATATGGAGCGTGCCCTTAAGCTTTTTGTTATTTATTTTAGCAAGCCTTTTTCTTTTATTGCTTGGAAAGATTAAATTTTTTAAAGAATTCCATGATTATGTTTTAAGCTTCAATAAAAAACAGATTTTAAAGGCGACTCTTTACTCTTTACTCGTTCAGTTTACTGTGATCGTCTCAGTTTATGTGATTTTTCTCGGGCTTGATATTTCAGTGTCTTTTTTTGAAGTATGCATTTTTCTGCCAATTATTATACTGATTTCCATGCTTCCAGTATCGGTATCAGGTATTGGAGTGAGAGAGTGGTGCTTTATTTTGTTTTTTGGAAAATCCTTTGGTGAGGCTCAGGTTGTGGCAGTATCATTTTTATGGTTTCTCTCTCAGGTTTTTGCTTCCTTAGTTGGTGGAATTGAGTATTTAAGATTTAAGAAGTCTCTGAATATAAAGCAAAAATAGAAATCTTTTCAAATCCCTGAGATTGTTCGGAAATGGTTCAGTTTTAAGCTTTTCTATAATCTCTGGCTGAGAGAGTTTGTCTTCAATATTGAGGTTATATTTTTTTACAATCTCTCCTGCTATATAAAAAACATCCTCTCTTCTTTCTCTTAATGGAGGGATTTTTAAGAAAAAAGGATTAAGAAGCTTAATAAGAGAACTTGAAAACTCTCCCTGTGCAGCTTTTATCCTTATGTCATCTTTACCGACAAGAATAAATTTTACATCTGGAAAATCAAAGGGATTTATATCTCCAACCCTATAAACCTTTCCTGTTTTAATAGCTTTTTCAAGCTTATCCTGAAAACTTCTTGGCATACTGTCAAACTCTTTTATTACAAGAGTTCCTCCCTCTGCATTTTTTAATACACCTCTTTTACCTTTTTTACCAAGGTATCCTTCTTTAATTCCAAAAAATTCTTCCTCCAGAGTTTCTTCTTCAATGTCGCAAAAAATCATTACAAAAGGTTTTTCTCTTCGGGGATTGTTATCGTCTGTGTAAAGGGCTGCTGCAAGGAGTCTTTTACCAACCGCTCTTTCACCGTAAATGAATATGTTTCTGTCTTTAGCATTTTCTTCAAATAAATTTTTCACCATGTTTGCAAAAACAGGATTTTTCGTTTCAAACTTGAATTTTTTAAGTTCATAAACTGTTTCAGTGGAGAATTGAATCTCTTCAATGACATTAAACTCCTGAGCAATTGAAATAAATCTATCCATAGCGCTCTGAAGAATTTCAAGAGAATCTGACTCTTTTATGCGAAAGTATCTTTTTGCAAGCTCAAGAAACAATTCACGATTGTCAATAACTGAAGGAAACATCAAAGCCTGTGCACCATAGGCAGAGAGGTCTGAAAGCAGTGCTAAGTCATAACAACTCTGCAGTGTAGAGCCTCTTGGAGGAACAGCGGTTTTTATATCCTTTGTGCCGTCTTCTGGAAACATTTTATTTAAAATATTTACAACCTCTTTAAAGGGAGGACATATTATATTTCTTTTAAGAGTCTCAATGTGATTTGTTCCAAAGGTTTTTGTTTCAATAAAAACCCTGTCTTCCAATGGAAGCTTTACAAGAAAATGAATTATGCTTCTGTATCTGGGAAACTCATTTATCATAAAAAGTAATCCAAGACATGGTAAAAGCCCTGCAAAAAATGCTTCATCTCTATGAATATGAGAAAATTTTTCTGATATTAAAGCCGAAATTTCAGCGCTCAGGATCCCATATACCCATATGTATAAATCTTCACTTTCAAGAAAGAGGTCTCTCTGAATAATGATCTCTTCAATTTTTTTTGTTCCAAGATAGTTTACCATCTGGGAGAAGTTTGTTATCTCTACTTTTCCGCATGGCTTGTTAACTTCCTGAAATATAAGATATGCAATTACAGGGTCGTATTTTATTAACTGAGAAACCTTTTGTCCATCTTCCTTTAAAAGCTCTCTAAATCTTGAAATTGTATGTCTGAATACAGGAAAACTCATCACATCTATTATAATAAAAAAGTAAGGAAAATAGAAGAAAAAAATGTATAAAGAAAAAGATTTTGACATAATTGTTGTGGGAGCAGGACATGCAGGCTGTGAAGCAGCGGTAGCCTCAGCAAGAATGGGCTTAAGTACAGCTCTTTTTACAATATATCTTGACACAATAGCTCAACTAAGCTGTAATCCTGCCATTGGTGGACTTGCAAAGGGTCATCTTGTAAGGGAGATTGATGCTCTGGGTGGCATAATGGCAAAGGTAACTGATATGTCAGGTATTCAATTTAGAATGCTTAATCGCTCAAAAGGTCCGGCTGTATGGTCACTTAGAGCACAGGCTGATAGAATCCTTTACAATTTGAACATGAGAAAACTTCTTGAGGCAACTGAAAATCTTGCAATAAAGCAGGCAATGGTTGAGGAGATTGTTGTTGAAAATGGCAGAGTTAAGGGAATCATAACTTCTCTTGGTGTTTTTTACGGAGCAAAGGCTGTAATCGTAACTCCGGGAACATTTTTAAATGGACTGATTCATATTGGACTTGACTCCTTTGAAGCAGGCAGAGCTGGAGAGTTTTCATCCAAAAAGCTTTCAGAGTCAATAAAGAAACTGGGACTTAAAATGGGAAGACTTAAAACTGGAACTCCGCCAAGAATTGATGCTAAAACAATAGATTTTTCAAAGACTGAGGAGCAGTGGGGAGATTTCCCTCCACCAGCATTTTCCTATTCCACAGAAGAAATTACCAATCCACAGGTGCCCTGTTACATAACCTATACAAATGAAAAAACCCATGAAATAATTCTTAACAATCTTGACCGCTCACCCCTTTACAGCGGAAAAATAAAGGGAATAGGTCCCCGCTATTGTCCTTCCATTGAGGATAAGGTTGTAAAATTTAGAGAAAAACCAAGACATCAGATATTTCTTGAGCCTGAAGGATTGAGCAGAAAAGAGTACTATGCCAATGGAATCCCTACATCTTTGCCCTATGATGTTCAGGTTGCCTTTGTAAGAACAATTCCAGGGCTTGAAGATGCAGAAATTATGAGGCCTGGATATGCCATTGAGTATGACTTTGTTTATCCAACTCAGATAAATCACACACTTGAAGTTAAAGGAATTGAAGGACTTTATCTTGCAGGACAGATAAATGGAACAAGTGGCTATGAAGAGGCTGCTGCACAGGGATTAATGGCAGGTATAAATGCAGCCTTAAAGATAAAGGGAAAGCCACCTCTTATTCTTGGCAGGGACGAGGCATATATAGGAGTTTTAATTGACGACCTCGTCACAAAGGGCACACAGGAGCCTTATAGAATGTTTACATCCCGTGCAGAGTTCAGACTTCTTCTAAGGCATGACAATGCTGATCTCAGATTAAGAGACCATGGCTTTCGTGTAGGACTGGTTGATGAGGAAACCTATGAAAGATTTTTAAAGAAAAAAGAAGCTCTTGAAAGGGAAATCAGAAGATTGAAAACTACAATTATAAAACCTTCAGAGCAACTAAATAAAGCTTTGACTGATGCGGGAACAACTCCCATAGAAGAAGCCACATCCCTTGACAAAATTCTTAAAAGACCAGAGATTAATTATGAATTTGTTAAAAAATTTGCACCTTCTCAGGAAAATATTGCAAAAGAGATTGAAGAACTTGTTGAAATTCACATTAAATACGAAGGTTACATTGCAAAACAGATGGAACAGGTTGAAAGAATGAGACAGTTTGAAGAAAAAATTATTCCACCAGATTTTGATTTCAATCTTCCAGGGCTCTCCAAAGAAGTTATACAAAAGCTAAATGAGGTAAGACCAAGAACAATAGGTCAGGCGATGAGAATCCCCGGTGTCACTCCAGCAGCAATATCAATACTTATGGTAGCTCTGCAGAAAGGCAGCAAAAAATAATCTCATGGAAGATTCAAAAACTTTTATAAAACAATGTTTAAATCTCAATGAGGAAGCAGTAGTTGATAAATTTTTGCTTTATACTGCAGAGCTTAAAAAATGGAACAAAGCTTACAATCTCACTTCTATTGAAGATGAGAGAGAAATAGTGGTGAAACATTTTTTAGACTCTCTTTTGTATCTGTATTTCATTCCTGAAAAACCATTGAGTATTGCAGATGTGGGAAGTGGTGCAGGTTTTCCAGGTGTGCCGATTGCTATTGTGAGAGCTGATTTAAAAATAGCATTGATTGAGCCTTCATGGAAAAAGTGTGCTTTTTTGAAAAATTTAAAGAGAAAGCTTGAGCTTTCCAATATTGAAATTTATCATGCAAAGGCTGAGGAGGTTAATGAAAAATTTGATATTGTTATGTCAAGAGCACTGTGGAGCATAAAAGAGTTTGTCCAGAGATGTAAGCATTTAGTGAAAAGCGATGGATATTTTTTAATAAGTAAATCCTTGAAAGTAGAAGATGAAATTAAAGAATTACCCAAGGATAGGATACAGACAAAGGAGTTTGACCTTCCCTGGGTAGATGGTAAAAGATATATTATTAAGATTGAAAAATGCGCATTTTAGGAATTGATACATCAACGAAATATGCAGGTTTGGCTGTTATAGAGGATGGTAACCTCATTGCTCAGTCAATTATGGAGTTTAAGGCTGCCCATTCTGAGAAGCTTCTTCCAGAGATTGCCCATATTCTTGAAGTTATGAAAATTCCCATTGAAACAATTGATTACTATTCTGTGACTGTTGGACCAGGTTCTTTTACAGGACTGAGGGTTGCAGTAAGTACATTGAAAGGATTAAGCTTTGTAACTCAAAAAAAAGTGATTCCTGTGTCCACACTTGAAGTTATTGCATGGGGAGTGCCTTGCTGTAAATATCAAATATGCCCTGTTCTTGATGCAAGAAAAAAAGAAGTCTTTACTGCTTTATTCCGATGGAATGACAACGAAATTCAACGAATTAAAGAAGATTCAGTAATGAATGTAGAGGCTTTAGCTGAGTGGATTAAAGAGGAAACATTATTTGTTGGAAGCGGTGCAGAACTGTATAAAGAAAAGCTGATAGAAAAATTTGGTAGCAATGCCCTATTTTTAAACTTCATATATTCAGTGCCGAATCCAGCAGTTGTAGCCTTTATAGCATCACAGAGAATAAATGAAGCAATTCATGCAAGAGATTTGAAACCTGTTTATCTAAGGAAATCAGAAGCAGAAATAAAGTTTGGATGAAATTAATAATAAGAAAGCTTAAAGAAGAAGACTTTCCAGCAGTCATTGAAATCTCAAAACAGAGTTTTTCTCTTCCGTGGTCTTTAAAATCCTTTATAAGCGAACTTTTAAATCCTCAATCCATTCTTAAAGTTGCTGAATTTAATGAAGAAATTGCAGGATATATAGTTTTGCGAAAAATACTGGATGAAGCAGAACTGCTTTCAATTGCTGTAAAACCTGAACTGAGAAGACGAGGAATTGCAACGGAACTTATAAGGAATGTTATGGATGAGATAAAACACTCTGTAAAATCCTGTTTTCTTGAAGTAAGGATATCAAATACACAGGCAATCAGTTTTTATGAAAAAATGGGATTTAAAAAGGTGGGAGTAAGAAAAAAATACTATGTTTTACCTGAAGAAGATGCCGTTATTATGAAAATTGATTTAAATCAATAAAACTCTGGCTTTAAAGTTCTATTCATCAGATCCCATGCTGCCTGTTGGGGTGATTTGCCTTCATAAATAACCTGATATACTTCAGAAGTAATTGGCATCTCCACATCAAGTTTTTTTGAAAGCTGCATCAAGGAAAGGCTTGTCTCAACCCCCTCTGCAACTCCTCGCATGCTTTTTGAAATCTCTTGCAATGATTCTCCTCTGCCAAGCCTGTATCCAACAGTGAAGTTTCTTGATAGCTTTGATGTGCATGTGAGGAAGAGGTCTCCAAGTCCGCTTAATCCTGAGAAGGTTATTTCTTTTGCTCCCATTTTTTTACCAAGCCTTATGATCTCGTGTAATCCCCTTGTAATAAGCGCTGCTCTTGCATTATTGCCAAGTTCAAGAGCATCACATATACCAGCAGCAATTGCGATAACATTTTTTACAGCTCCTCCGATTTCTGCTCCAAGAGGATCATCGTGTTCATATACGCGAAAATAAGGAGTGCTGAAGATTTCTTGTAAAAGCAGTCTCAGTGTTTTGTCTTCACCAGAGATTGTTACAGCTGTGGGTTTTTCTTGAGCAACTTCAATTGCAAAGGAAGGACCTGAAAGTACATAAACGTTTTTATTCAGAATTTCTTCAAGAATCATTGAAGGTGTTTTTAAAGTTTCTTTTTCTATACCCTTTGAGGCACTTACAATTATATTTTCATCGTTTAATTTACCTTTTAAAGGAGCAAAAACAGACCGTATATGCTGAGTTGGAACAACATTTACAATAAATCGGGCTTTTTTTATCGCTTCAAATATATCATCAGTGGCAGTTAAGCTATCTGGTAGCTTAATCTCAGGTAAATACAGAGGATTTTCTTTTTTATAATTAACAGCATCGGCAATCTCTTTTTCTCTTGCCCAGATTATTACATCAAATCCTTTTTTAGAGAGAAGACAAGCAAGGGTTGTTCCCCAGCTTCCCGCTCCTATGATTGCTATGTATGACATAATTTATTTTAACTTACCAAACTCTTTCAGTTTGAGCTCCTTTCTTTTTATTTTACCACTTATTGTTTTTGGGAGTTCATCAACAAACTCTATTTTTCTCGGATATTTGTATGGTGCGGTCTCCTTTTTTACAAACTCTTGGATTTCTTTAACAAGGCTCTCAGAAGGTTCATAATCCTGCGTAAGAACAATAAATGCTTTAACTACCTCTCCTCTAACTTCATCAGGACTTGCCACAACAGCAGCCTCTTTTACAGCAGGATGTTTAATAAGAGCGCTTTCAACTTCAAAAGGACCAATACGGTATCCTGCACTTATAATAACATCATCTTCTCTGCCCACAAACCAGAAATATCCATCTCTGTCTTTATATCCACGGTCTCTTGTATAGTACCATTCACCTCTAAATGCAGCAGCCATTTCTAATTTGTCACCGATATATTCCTGAAAGAGTCCAACAGGTCTTTGAGGACTTATCTTAATTGCAATATTTCCCTCAGTATCAGGAGGAAGAGGCTTACCGTCGTCATCAACTATATCCATTTCAAAACCTGGTGTGGAAAGTCCTGTTGCTCCTGGTTTCATGGGAATAAATCTTAGCATGGCAAGAGTATTTACTGTTTCTGTTTGTCCGTATCCGTTGTAAATATACTCTCCTGTTGCTTCTTTCCATAAATTAATTATTTCAGGATTTAAAGGCTCACCAGCCGCAACAAAGTGCCTTACTGTCTTAAATTTCAATTCATTCAAAGGAATTTCCTTAACAATCATTCTATAAGCAGTAGGAGGTCCGCACAGAGTGTTTATCTCATATTTTTTTAATGTTTCCACAATCAGTGATGGTGAAAACTTACCCTTTCTGTAATAGCTAAAAACTGTGGCTCCCATGTTCCACGGTCCAAAAAAGCTTGACCATGCTGCTTTTGCCCAGCCTGTGTCAGAGATGTTCCAGTGAATATCACCGGGCTTTAAATCAAGCCAGAACTTTCCTGTTATTATATGGGCAAGAGGATAACTTACCTGAGTATGAAGAACCATTTTAGGTAATCCCGTTGTGCCAGAGGTGAAAAATATAAATGCCGGGTCACTGGAGAATGTTCTTTCGCCAATAAAGGCATCACTACTTAAAAGTTCTCCATATTTATGCCATCCTGGTTGATTATCTGTATTTATTAAAATTACATCTTTCCCATATTTATTAACAGCTTCTTCAATCTTTGGTGCATTCTCACTATCTGATATAACAGCTTTAATCTGAGCCGCACTGAGTCTGTATTCAATATCTTTTGCAGTAAGTAGCGTTGTTCCAGGAATTGCAACAGCATTAATTCTCATAGCTGCAAGAACAATTACCCACCATTCAGGTTTATTGGGAAGAAGTATTAAAACTTTATCTCCTTTATTTATTCCAAGCTTTTTAAAGCCTCCTGCGAGTTTACTGGAAAGCTGGGTTAAGTCATTAAAGCTGAAAGTTTTCACCTCGTTGCCGTCTGTCCATACCAGAGCTTTTTTATCGCCCCATCTGTCAAAGACATCAAGAGGAAATGAAAATTTCTCTGGAACATTGAGTTTAAAGTTTTTGATTTCTTCGTAGTACTTTTTCATAGCTTCTTGCATAGTAACCTCCATTGTAGTTTATATAATCTAAAATCATAAAATAAAAGAGCTAAAAGTTTCAAATGGTTTTACTGACATCTGAAATTGTAGTCAGAGTTAACAAAACATTACATCTGCTGTCAGAATGACAAATTATGGCAGGCTAATAATTTTGATTTGCAAATACAATCGGTTTCATAATATTATAAAAATAAAAATGGGAATACATGGATATTTTGAATTTTGATGAGACAAAATAATAAAAAGTGATTATCATTTATGGATAAAAAGGTTGCATTTATTTATGATGAAATTTTCTTAAAACATGAGACTCCTTCAGGTCATCCTGAATCAAAGGATAGACTCGTTGCAATTGTTAATCATCTTAAAAACGAAGGAATATGGAATAGATTAATTCACATTAAACCAAGAAAAGCAACTGAAGAAGAACTTTCTCTGGTTCACGAATCTCACTATATTGAGCGAATAAAAAATTCTCCACCAGGTTATCTTGATCCTGATACTTATCTCAGTGAATACACCTATGAAGTTGCCTGTTATGCAGTGGGTGCTGTGCTGGATGCTGTTGACGGAGTTTTAAATAAAGATTTTGACGGAGTATTCTGTGCAGTAAGACCACCCGGACATCATGCTGAGATTGACGCTTCTATGGGATTCTGTATTTTCAATAATGTTGCTGTTGGTGCAGCCTATGCAAAAACAAAGGGAATTAAGAAGATTTTTATAATTGACATTGATGTTCATCATGGAAATGGAACTCAGCATATATTTGAGGATGACTGTTCTGTGTTTTATTTTAGTTCCCATCAGTTTCCTTTTTATCCTGGAACTGGTAGAGAGATTGAAAGAGGAAGAGGTGCAGGAGAAGGATGCACTTATAATGTACCTTTAAGGTCTGGTTCAGGCACAAAAGAGTATATGACTGTTTTTCAGGATATACTTCCGCAAAAAATAAGAGAGACAAAACCTGAACTTATTCTTGTTTCAGCAGGTTATGATATGCATAAGGATGACCCAATGAGCTATATAAATGTTTCCACTGAGGGCGTAAGAAGTATAATCAAAAGCATTCTCAGGTCATCTTATTGTCCAAAGATATTTGTTCTTGAAGGTGGTTATAATCTCAATGCTCTTTCAGAATGCGTTAAGGTAACCCTTGAAGAAATGCTGAGTTAATTTTTCCATAAAAAAAGCCCTGTTTCTTCATCAAAACCTCTGATAAAAGAATTCCCCTCCATTTCTATGATCTCAAATTCAAAAGCAAAAACTTCCGCTTCATAAAGATGTCCACCAATACATGAAAAGTCCTCTTTTGAAAGAACAATGTGAATGTGAGGAAATGGTTCACCATCTTTTATTGAAATATTTCCTTTTAATGAGACTATTTCCATTGGTTCGTTAAACTCCTGAGAAACATACTTCTTTTCACTCTGGTCATAATAGCCTATGCTGGCTTTTTTAACAGCTCCTATTCCACTTATTAGCCCAGAGGTTATCGCATTTTCTTTTAATAACTTTACAATACCTGATACAATCTCCTCACCAAGAAAAAGTCTGCCCTGTAAAACTCTTTTAACACTGAATTTTTTGATCATCCTATTCCTCCTTTATAGCTTTGTGAATTCCTATTGCAATATTTAAATCTTTACCGAGTTTTCTTATGTCAGATGCTGTTTGAGACGTCTGTTCCACTGTAGTGGCAATCTCTTTTATTCCCTCTGCAATACTTCCAATGTCCTGAGTAATATGGTCTGTAACTGAGCTCATCTCCTCTGTTGCTGAGGCTATCTGCTGTATCATGCTCTGCAGTTCCTCTGCCTTACTAAGTATCTGTCCGAGTATATTTGCAGCTTTCTGACTCAGCTCAACTCCACTTGCCACCTTCTTTGTAGCATCTTCCATCGAACCCTCTGCCACATCTACCTCTGTCTGTATCCCCCTTATCATCTCCGCTATCTCATCTGTCGCCTTTGCTGTCCTTTCTGCAAGTTTGCGAACTTCATCTGCTACAACCGCAAAACCCCGACCCTGTTCACCTGCCCTTGCTGCCTCTATTGCTGCATTCAATGCAAGCAGATTCGTCTGGTCTGCTATGTCTTTTATCACTGTAACAATCTCTCCAATCTGACGGGAACGGTCTCCTAAAACATTGATTACCTCTGAAAGCTTCTGTATGGCACCTTCTATTACTTTTATCTCCTTTGCAGTATTAAGTGTCATGTCTCTTCCATCTTTTGCCACACTGGCTGTTGTAACAGAAACTTCTGCTATCTGTGATGCATTCTTTGCTATGTCAACCACTGTCTGGCTCATCTCCTCAGCAGCAGATGCAATCTGACTTGCACGCTCTGTCTGGGATTTGAGATTTCTGGATATCTCTTCTGTTTTTGCTGAAAGCTCTTCAGATGATAATGCAAGAGAATCGGATATCCTTTTTGATTCTGCAAAAAATTTCCTGCGTTTTAGAATAATCTCTTGTAAAATCTGACAGGCATTACCGAGTTCGTCTCTACAGTAGACATTAATATCTACTGTAAAATCGCCTTTATTAAGAGTAGCAAGAACTGATTTAAGCTCTATCGCTGATTTTCTAATGGATTGAGAAATGGAAATAGCAAGGAAAAATCCAATTAATGTCGTAAATAATGCAATTCCTGTAATTAAAAGGCAAATTGTTTTTATTGTAGTTAAAACATTCTCATCTTTCAATGATTGAATTTGAACGAAACCAACCAAACCTAAAACCGCAATTAAAATAAGAGAAGTAATGACAATTCCGAATCCAATACCGAGTTTTTTACCAATTGAGAGATCTCCTAACATATACATCCTCCTGTGGTTGTTTTGAGCGTTCTATTATAAATTTCTCATTTAATTCTTTCAGCAAGAACTACCAGTGAGTGTTTTACTTCTATCTGAAGTCCCTCTTTATCAATTCCTCCTCTTATTTGCATGACACAGCCAGGGCAATCTGTGCAAACAAGCTTTGTTTCCGTTTTTTTGATATTTTCAAGCTTTCTTCTAAGTATGGTGCCTGATATTTCAGGAAATTTCAGTGAATAACTTCCACCCATTCCACAACATGTGTCAGACTCAAACATTTCAACGAGTTTAAGCCCTGCTGAAATAAGGCTCTCTCTTGGCTCCTGAGATATATTAAGACTTCTTATAAGATGGCAGGGATCATGATAGGTGAAGGTGATTTCAGGAAGTTCTTTAAATTTAATTCTGCCACCCTTTATGAGCTTATTGACTAACTCAGAGGCATCAAATACCTTTTCCGCAAGCCTTTGAGCGGAGCTTATTAATTTTTCATTATAGTTCTGTTCCTTTATGTCCTTAATAAACTGTTTTTTAAGTGCCACAGTGCATGTTGGGCAGGCAGATACAACATAGTCTGCATCCACACTTAAAAGTGCTTCCACATTCTGTTTTGAATTGTTTGCTGCCACATCCATTACACCAGAGTATCTTGCAGGTGCACCACAGCATGTTTGCTCATCTGGAAACAGAACTTCTATGCCTGCAGCATTAAGCAGTTTAACAAGGGCTTCTCCAACTTCAGGATAGGCAAAATCAATAAGGCAACCTGCAAAGAATACAGCCTTGATTTTTGATTCTGGCTGTTTCATTTTTTTGAATCTATCTCTGAAAGGAACATCCGCAATAGCAGGCAGGCTTCTTTCCTGAGTTAATTCTGACAGAAAGAATGGAAGATGCCTTATAAGTCCCTTTGATTCAAAGGGTTTTTGAAGTTTTGATGCCGCTCTCAGTATGGAATGAAATAATTTTCTGTTGTTTACGACAGAATATATTGCTTTTGTTTTAAAACTCAATCCCTCTTCTTTTGCAAGTCTCTTCCTTATCTCTAAGATAAGTTCTGGAATATTTATCTTACCTGGACATACCTTAACACAGTTTCCACATTGAATACAGAGTCCCTGAATATCCTTTGAAGCTCTGAGCCCTTCTGTCCATGCTGTGAGAATTGTTCCAATTCCACCTGTATAAACCTTTCCAAAAACATGTCCACCAATAAGTCTAAATACAGGACATACATTGAGACATGAGGCACAGCGTATGCATTGCAGAGTTTGTTTAAAAATCGGGTCTTTTGCTATGGCACTACGGTTGTTGTCAAAAAGTATTATATGAAACTCCTTCTGAGAGCCATCTATGTGCGTATAGGGTCTGCTAACAAAGGAGATGTAACTTGTAATAAGCTGGGCAGTTGCACTTCTGGGAAGAGCTTTTATAATTGGAAATATATCCTCCATTTTTGCCACAAGTTTTTCCACGCCAACCACAGCCACATGAATCTTAGGTAAAGTCATTGTAAGACGACCGTTACCTTCATTGGTGAATATAACAATCGTTCCTGTTTCTGCAATAGCTATATTTGCTCCTGTAATACCCATATCTGCAGCAAGAAATTTTCTTCTTAAATGTTTTCTTGCGAATTTAACCATCTGGGCAATATCTGGCTCAACAGGTTCAACCTTCTTTGTAAAAACATCGGAAACATCATATCTTGTAAGGTGTATTGCAGGAAGCACCATGTGAGAAGGTCTCTGACCTGCAAGCTGAATAATCCACTCTCCTAAGTCTGTTTCATCAACTTCAATGCCCTCTTGTCTTAGATACTTATTAAGATGAATCTCCTCTGTTGCCATTGATTTTGATTTTACAATGCTTTTTACATTGTTTTTCTTTGCCAGTTCAATTATGTAATTTCTCACCTCATCCGGGCTTTTTGTATAGAAAACCTTTGCTCCGTTTGCCTGAGCAGATTTAATAAAAGTTTGCACAACTTTATCAAGATGCTCTGCCACATAGGCTTTGGCAGAGGCTATTTTTTCTCTTATTTCCTCAAAATCAAGTCCCTCATAGGCTTTACGCCTGCTTACAGCATAGGCTTCTGAAAATCTCGTTAATGCTCCACCAAGGTTTGCGTTGGATAGAGCTTTTCTTATCTCCTCCTTAATCACTTATAAACCTCCTAAAAATTTTCAACACAAAGAATAACAACCCTTTCAGGTCCATGTACCCCGATTGTAAGAACTCTTTCTATATCAGCAGTTCTGCTTGGACCACTTATTACTGTCATATATGGAATTTTGTTAATTTCTATCTGTTTAAATACTGACTCCATGTCAGGTAAAATCTTCTTCATTGGAAGGATTGCTATATGAATTTCAGGTAAAGTGGAACAGAGTCTTTTTGAGACATTCTCTGATATTTCAACAAGGCTTCCTGTCTCTGCAATTCCAAAATCAGCCTGATTTATCCCTATTTTTGCTGATGTTGCTGAATTGAGATCTATGTTGAACTCAATTTGAGGAAGCTCTTTTTGCAATGTATCTTTATCAACTCCTTCAAGGAATTCGGAATCACACCATACCACTCCCTTTGAAATTTTATTTGGAGTATTCTGCTTAATAAAATCCTTTATGAAATCAAGAGCCTCTGCTTTACTGCTGAATTTGTGTACTTCTGCATTTATTGCCTCTGCCTTTTGTTTAAAAAGCTCAAACACATTATGCCTCCTCTTTTTTATATGCCTTAGCCAGCAAATTAACTGTATGCAAAACTTTACAGTTTCCATTCCATCTTCGGATTCCTTCAAAAAGTTCCATCATACAGGCAGGACATCCTGTGCAGACCACATCTGCCTGAGTCTGCTTTATATCCTCTGTCTTAGCCTGAGCAATTTTTAAAGCAGTCTCAGCATGAGTTAAATGATAACTGCCACCACTACCGCAGCAGGCATCAGGTTTTTTCATCTCTACAAGACTCACACCCGGTATCATTTTAAGTAACTGTCTTGGCTCATTAAATACCTTCATTGATTTTTTAAGGTGACATGGATCATGATAGGTAACTTTTAGCTCCACTTTCCCCTTTGGTGGCTCAAATTTAATGACTTTCAAAAGAAATATTGAAATATCGTAAACTCTCTCAGCCCATTTTTTTGCCATTTCCTCATATTCTGTTGCTTCAAGAATAATTGGATATTCATGCTTAATGGCGCTTCCACAGGAGCCACATACTGTGACAATATACTGGGCAGCAGTTTTTTCAAAGACATCAAGATTTTTCTTTGCAAGCTGTCTTGCTGTTTCAATATCTCCGTGAACCATTACAGGCATTCCACAGCAGTTCTGATTTTTTGGAGTTATAACTGTAACATTGTTTCTCTTAAGCACATAAATCAGGTCTTCACCAACCTCTGGATAAAAATAGTTAACAGAACAGCCTGTGAAAAATATTACAGTTGCCTGGGGATTTTCTACATTTATGACTTCAGAGACCTTATCCCTGAAGCTTTCTTTGCTGAGTTCTGGTAAGACGAAATCACTATCAAATCTCTTCCCGAACTGTTTTAAAAATCCTCTTGGTGCACGTATTTTTTCTCCTTCTTTTGTAAGAAAAAATCCCTGCATGGCTGCAAAGGCTTTCATGCCTCTGTCAAAAAGCTCTGGATTTTTCAACAATCCAAAAAGAGCTTTTTTCACAAAGGGAATTCCTTTTTTTCTTGCAATAGCTGCTCTAAGTCCAAGAATAATTCTGTCAAATCTTACGCCAGAAGGACATGCAAGCATGCAGGATTTGCATACAAGACAGTTGAAAATGAGTTTCACAAGGGTTTCATCATCTATATTAATTTTGTCATCAATAATTGCCTCTCCAAGGGCAATTTTACCGCGAGCAACAGAGGATTCCTTTTTTTCCACATTGTAAACGGGACATACGGACATGCAATTGCCGCATTTCATGCATCTGAGCAGCTCTTTTTTTAAAGTTGAGATATCATCAAAGACTGTTTTAGCCACTTTATTCCTCCAGAGGAACAAGCTTTCCGGGATTTAATATATTGTCAGGATCAAGTGCCTGCTTGATTCTGCGCATTGTTTCAACGCCGGAGCGTCCGATTTCGTTTTTGAGATACTTGATCTTTGCCACTCCAATTCCATGTTCTCCAGAAAGAGTGCCACCAAAAGACAGCGCCACTTCAAATATTTCATCAACTGCTTTATGAAGTCTTTCCATCTCATCCTTATCAAGGGGATCTATCAGAATTGTTGGATGAAGATTACCATCCCCTGCATGACCAAATGTTCCAATCATTAAATTGTACTTTTTGGCAATATTTTGAATTGAAACCAGCATGTCAACAATCTTTGTTCTTGGAACAGTGGCGTCTTCAAGCACTGTTGCAGGTTTTACCTGAGCAAGGGCTGGTAATGCTGCTCTTCGGGCTGCCCAGAGGGCGTCTCTTTCTGCATCAGTTTCCGCTATTTTATATCTTCCATTGTTCTGTTTTATTATTTCAACGCATTTTTGCGCTTCCCACTCAACAGAATCTTTACCCATGCCATCAACTTCTATGAGTAGCAGAGCTTCCACATCAGTGGGAAGTCCTACTTTTGCATAGTTTTCCACAGTCTGAATGGTGACTTTGTCCATTATTTCAAGAGTTGCAGGAATTACATGATTTCGAACAATATCAGTAACAGTTTTTCCAGCATCTTCAAGCCTGTCAAAGAATGCAATCATTGATTTACGATATTTTGGTGCAGGAATGAGTTTGCATATTATTTCAGTAATTATTCCAAGTGTTCCTTCAGAGCCAACAAAAAGACTTGTAAAATCATAGGCTGTAACATTTTTTACTGTTTTTCCACCATAACGGAAAACCTCTCCTGTTGGAAGCACAACTTCCATTCCCATTATGTAGTGCTTTGTCACTCCGTATTTCAATCCTCGTAATCCTCCAGAGTTTTCAGCCACTGAGCCACCAACTGTTGCAGTTGCCATAGAGCCGGGATCTGGTGGATAAAGAAGTCCATATTTTGCAACAGCATTGTTCAAATCAGCGATAATAACTCCGGGCTGAACAGTTGCTGTTAAGTTGTCAGGATCAATCTCCAGAATTTTATTCATCTTTTGAAAGGAAATAACAACTCCTCTGCTTAGAGGCACAGGTCCTCCACTTAGGCATGTTCCTGCACCTCTTGGATATATTGGTGTTTTTGTCTGCCTTGCAAGAAATATGAGTTCCTGAATCTGTTTTGTATTTTCAGGGAAAACAACCACCCCGGGGATTTCCCGAGGAATCCCGGGGGTGGCATCATAGCTATAAGTTATCAATTCTGCTTTATCAGTGATAACATTTTCCGGACCGAAAATATTTCTACACTTATTTATGAAGTTGCTATCAATCATTTTACAGCTCCTCTTCCAACAACTCTTGAAATTATCACAATAAATATTGAAACTGCAAATGTAATAATAAGGTAATTAATTCCTTGTGCAGGAATTCCTGTGGAAGCAGCAGGTTTTGCTGCTGCAGCTGCTTGTACGACCTGCTCCCAGTGAGGGATCATCCATGTAAATACATATGCCTGAAGCATTGCAAGCACTCCCATGATGAAGGTAAGGATTATGGAGTGTTTGAGAGTAAATCTAAAAATATCACCTTCATGTCCAACATATCCAGTTGCTGCAGTTGCTACTGCTATTGATTGAGGAGAAATCATCTTTCCAAAAACACCACCGGATGAGTTTGATGCCACTGTAAGAACAGGATCAACTCCAATCTGGCGGGCAGTAACTTCCTGAAGCTTTCCAAAAAGAGCATTCGACGATGTATCTGAACCTGTCATGAAAACTCCAAGCCAGCCAAGAAATGCTGCAAAGAATGGGAAAATTGCTCCTGTTGATGCAAAGGCATAACCAAGAGTAATCGCCATTCCTGAGAAGTTATAAAGATAGGCAAATCCAAGAATTGTTCCAATTGTTACGATAGGCCACTTAAGCTGATTAAGAGTCCGTCCAGCAACCCTGAGAGCTGTTCCAATTGATGCTCCCATTACTGGAATTGAAAGAATTCCTGCAAAAAGAATTGCAGTTCCTGCTGCTGAAAGAATATTAAATACATAAACAGCAGCCTTTGGTTTCCCAAGATGATCTATAACTTCTTTATCAAGACCTGTTATCGGGAATTTTATTGTTAAAAGTTGATCCAGTGCTGCTTTAATTGGCTTTACTCCCCATGCAGCAACGAAAATTGAAAGAAGAATAAAGGGTGCCCATGCTCTAAAGACCTGTCCTGCAGTAAATTCAAGTTTTGCTCTTCCTGTTGCTGCTGCTTCATGTTCAAAGGTCCAGGATTCCTTTGGATGCCATATTTTAGCAAATATTACTGTCGCAATAATAGAAACAATTGATGAAAGAATGTCTGGTAGATAAGGACCAATATAATTGGATACTAAAAACTGTGTTAATGCAAAAGAACCACCACTTACTAAAAGAATAGGCCAAATTTCAACAGCTTTTTTCCATCCAGCCATAACAACAGCCATATAAAATGGAACAATAATGCTGAAAAATGGAAGCTGTCTTCCCACCATCTTACTCATTGCCATCATATCAACGCCAGAGACTGCTGAGCCAACAACAATAGGAATTCCAATTGCACCGAAGGCAACAGGTGCTGTGTTTGCAATAAGACAGATACCTGCAGCATAAATTGGATTGAATCCCAATCCTGCAAGCATTGCAGCTGAGATTGCCACAGGTGTTCCAAATCCTGCAGCACCTTCAAGAAATGCACCAAAAGAGTAAGCAATAATTACTGCCTGAACTCTTCTGTCATCGGAGATCGCAGCCAGCGAGTTCTTGATAACTTCAAACTGTTTTGTTTCAACGGAAAGATTATAAATATAAACTGCTGTAACAACGATCCAGCAAACAGGCCACAGACCGAAAAGAAAACCATTAAAAACTGAAAGAACAGAAAGATTCACTGGCATTCCATAGGCAACAATTGAGATCAAAACAGCAATGGCTACAGCTGAGATTGCTGCCCAGTGCCCTTTCATTCTCTTGTAGGCAAGTGCCCAGAAGAGATAAAGAATAGGCACTGCCGCAACCAGAGCACTTAAGGCAAGACTACCCAATGGATTGATGTCCATTTTCCAGGGCATAGCTTAACCTCCTTAAAAAGTTTTTAATAAATTATCTACAATTTATAGGAGGTTGTAAATCAGAAAAATCTTACACAATTGTAGGAAAATTCCTACATGATAAGCAAAAATTCAAGAATTGCCTTTGAGGTATGGAGTCTATTTTCTGCTTGCTCAAGGACAACGCTCCGAGGTCCGTCAAGCACTTCATCAGTGATCTCTTCTCCTCTGTGAGCTGGTAGACAGTGCATCACAATGGCGTCAGGTTTTGCATGTTTTAATAGCTCGTTGTTTACCTGAAAATCTTTCAATTTTCTTTTCTTTTCAATGTTTTCTTCTTCACCCATACTAAGCCATACATCAGTATATATTGCATCAGCCATTTTAACAGCCTCTTCTGGATTGTTAAAGATTTTTACTTCAGTATAAGCTTTTGCCTTTTCAACTACTTCTTCTGAAGGCTCAAACCCTTCAGGTGTTGCTACATGAATTTTCACTCCCGTTAAAGCACTTGCTTCAATTAAAGAGTTTGCCACATTGTTTCCGTCTCCCACATAGGCAAGCTTAATTCCTTCAAAACTTCCCTTTTTTTCCAAAATTGTCATCATGTCTGCCATTGCCTGACAGGGATGGTGTTCATCTGTTAAAGCATTTATCACTGGAACAGTTGACCACTTTGCAAACTCTTCAATTATACTATGAGAAAATGTTCTGATTACTATGCAGTCAAGATATCTTGAAAGCACCTCTGCAGTGTCTCTTATCGTTTCTCCTCGTGAAAGCTGCAGTTCCCTTGAGCTTAAACACACAGAATGTCCACCAAGTTGATACACCGCAACTTCAAAAGAAACCCTTGTTCTGGTGGATGGTTTTTCAAAAATCATTCCTACGCTTTTTCCAATGAGAGGACATTTTGAAAACTCTTTATTTGATTTAAACTCAATTGCTCTATTTATCAATGAAATAAACTCATCTCTGTTTAAATCAAAAACTCTGAGATAATCTCTTTTCACTGTGAGACCTCCCTCAATGCCTTATCAAAAATAGAGATTGCTTCATCCACATCATCTTTTTCAATTATTAAGGGTGGAGTAAATCTAATAACAGAACCATCTCCTGCCAGTCCTACTAAAAGTCCCTTTTCCATACATTTTTTAACAATCTGAGCTCCATTCTGTGTTAACTCTATGCCAATTAAAAGTCCCATGCCTCTTATTTCTTTAATCATTTCCGAATATTTTTCTTTTAATACACTCAGCTTTTTCATGAAATACTTTGCAATTCGCTGGCAGTAGTCAAGAAGATAACCATCTTCAAGCAATGTCTCAAGAGTTGCCACTGCAGCCGCACAGGCAACAGGATTTCCACCAAATGTGGAAGCATGGGTTTTTGGAGCAAAAGCCTGAGCAATTTCTTCTCGTGCAAGTATTGCTCCAATAGGTATTCCTCCCCCAAGACCTTTTGCAAGAGTCATTATGTCAGGTTGCATTTCAAAGTGTTCATAGGCAAATAGTTTGCCTGTTCGCCCAATTCCTGTCTGAACCTCATCAAGAATAAGAAGAATTTGATGTTTATTACAAATCTCCCGAACTTTCTTAAGATAGCTCTTATCTGCAATGTTAACTCCTCCTTCTGCCTGAATCGGCTCAAGAATTACAGCACAGGTTTTCTCTGTAATTGCTTTTTCTATGGCTTCTGCATCATTAAAGGGAACAAATTTTACTCCAGGGAGCAATGGCTCAAATCCATGATGATATTTTTCCTGTCCTGTTACACTGAGACTTCCAAAGCTTCTTCCATGAAAAGAATTTTCTGCTGCAATAAATTCGTATCGCTGCTCACCAAATTTATTTTTCATGTATATTCTTGCAAGTTTAAGAGCACCCTCATTTGCTTCAGTTCCAGAATTGCAGAAGAAAACCCTGTCTGCAAAGGAGTTTTCAATTAAAATTTTTGCAAGTTTTATCTGAGGCTCTGTATAGTAAAGATTTGATACATGTATCAATCTCTGCACCTGTTTTTGAACTGCAATTACGACTTTTCTCGGACAGTGTCCAAGCACATTGACAGCAATACCAGCAAGACAATCAATGTATTCTTTTCCATTAACATCCCATACTCTTACACCCCTGCCCTTTCTTAAAACAACAGGAAATCTTGCATATGTTGGCATTAAAAATTTTTCAGTGAATTCTATGATTTCTCTGGCTTCCATAAAGCTTTATAATACCATAAAAAAGCCTGTTAATGGTATAATTTTAAATTATGAAAAAAGAAGTCAGGAAAAAAATGCTGGAGCTGAGAAACAAAATTCCGCAAGATTTAAAAACCAGAAAGGATGAAAAAATTGCTTTAAAATTCATTGAGTTTTTGAAAGAAAGACATATAAAATCTGTACTTCTTTATGCATCCTTTGGAAGTGAGGTTGACACATGGAGAATTTTTGAATACTGTAAAAAACTCTCAATAAAAACCGCTTTTCCTAAGGTAAAGGAAAAAATTTTAGAAATCTACTGGGTAAAGGAACGCTCTGAACTGACTAAGGGTTATAAATCAATTCTTGAGCCCTGTAATGCTCAAAAAGCTCAGCTTGAAGATGTTGAAGTTATTGCCGTGCCCGGGTTGGCTTTTGATAAAAACTGCTTCAGAATTGGATATGGCGGAGGATTTTATGATAAGCTTCTTTGTAGAAAAAAAGGTATAGCAGCAGGATTGGCATATGAAGAGCAAATCATAGATAAATTACCTGTAGAATTACACGATGTAAAAGTTGACTTAATAATAACTGATGAAAGGGTGATAAACTGTGTTTGACAGAGAAAAAATAAAAAAAGGCGTCCGACTTATTCTTGAGGGAATTGGTGAAAATCCTGAAAGAGAGGGACTTATTGAAACTCCTGAGCGCATTGCAAGGATGTGTGAAGAAATCTTTAAAGGGCTTGAACCTCCTGAGGAAGAATTGCTCAAATGCATTGAAGGAGCAACACACGATGAAATGGTTCTTTTAAAAGATATACCTTTTTACTCCGTTTGTGAACATCATTTTTTACCATTTTTTGGATATGCTCATATTGCCTATATTCCAGATGGCAGAATAGTTGGATTGAGTGAGCTTCCCCGGGCACTGGATTACTTAGCAAAAAAACCCCAGGTTCAGGAAAGACTGACCAAAGAACTGGCAGATTTGATAATGGAAAAATTAAAGCCAAAGGGATGCATGGTTGTTATTGAAGCAGAGCACCTTTGCATGAGCATGAGAGGAATAAAAAAACCTGGTGCAAAAACAACTACCTCTGCTGTTAGAGGTATTTTTAGAAAAAACCAGACAACAAGACAGGAAGCTCTGGAATTAATAAACAAGGATAAATAAATGAGTGCAGAGATTATTGATGGGAAACTGCTTGCCAGTAAGATTAAAGAGGAATTGAAAAAAGAAGTCCATAATCTGAAAGATCAAGGTATTAAGCCATGCCTTGCTGTTGTGCTGGTTGGTGAGAATAAAGCCAGTCAAAAGTATGTCTCTTTTAAAGAAAAAACATGCAAGGAATTGGGCATTGAAAGCCTGGTTTATAGACTTCCTGAAAATACTGATGAAGCAAACCTGATTAAAATAATTGATGGATTAAATGATAATCCTCAGGTAAATGGAATTCTGGTTCAGTTACCTCTTCCAAAACATCTAAATCAACAAAAAATTTTAGAAAAAATAAATCCCTCTAAAGATGTTGATGGCTTTACTCCGTACTGTCTTGGAAAACTTTTAATGGATACTCCTCTGTTCATTCCGTGCACACCAAAAGGAGTTTTAAGAATGCTTGATGAATATAAAATCAATTTAGAAGGTAAAAATGCTGTTGTTGTTGGAAGAAGTATTATAGTGGGTAAGCCTCTCTCTTTGCTTTTATTAAAAAGAAACTCCACAGTTACAGTCTGCCACAGTAAAACAAAAGAGCTTCGTGAGATAACAAAAAAAGCTGATATTTTATGCGTTGCCATAGGTAAAGAAAAGTTCATTAATGCTTCAATGGTAAAGGAAGGTGCCGTTGTAATTGACATTGGAATAAATGTGACAGCTGATGGAAAAGTGGCAGGAGATGTGGCTTTTAATGAGGTAAAAGAAAAAGCTTCTTACATAACTCCTGTTCCAGGAGGAGTGGGACCAATGACAATAGCAATGCTAATGGAAAATACAATCTATGCAACTAAGCTTCAACGAGGTTTACTATGATTATAACCAGAAAAAAGGACCTCAAAGAGATTGAAGAATACATTGAAAATTTTGATAAATTTTTTCTCATAGGATGCTCGGAATGTGCAACCCTGTGCGGGACAGGCAGTGAAGAGGCAATTTTAAATTTAAAACAGTGGCTTGAAAACAATAATAAAAAAGTAACTGGTTGGATGATTGCAAAAACAGGCTGTCAGATTCTGGGAACAAAAAGAGAACTTTCTCAATACAGACAGGATATTGAGGAAGCTCAATGCATAATGGTTTTATCCTGTGGTGCTGGAACTCAGAGTATTACAGAGCTTTTTGAAGAAAAACCTGTTATTCCAGTAAATGACACACTTTTTATTGGCAACATGCGAAGACTGAGAGAATTTGAGGAAAGATGCCGTGCGTGTGGTGAATGTTTTCTTGCTATTACAGGAGTTTGCGTTGTCACCCTCTGTCCAAAATCAATGCTCAATGGTCCCTGTGGAGGATATAAAGATGGTAAATGTGAGGTGAATCCTTTGAGAAAGTGCGCATGGATTGTTGCCTACGAAATTCTTAAAAAAAGAGGGCTCATAGAAAAATTCTATGAAAATATTTTAGGTCCAAAAGACTGGTCAAAGGCTAACTCACCAAGAATGTTTAAGGAGAAGTAAGTTGAGCAATCTCAAGAAAAAGTTAATAAATGGAGATTTTGTAATCACTGTAGAAATAACTCCACCTAAGGGAACTGAAATATCGCAAATGGTAAATAAATTGCAGGAGTTGAAGTTGCTGGTTGATGCTGTAAATTTTACTGACAATCCATCTGGTAAAATGAGAATGTGTTCTCTGGCTGCGTGTAAAATTTCTCTTGATTTAGGTTTTGAACCGGTGCTTCAGATGACATGCAGAGACCGAAACAGAATTGGCATTCAATCAGATCTTCTTGGTGCACATGCATTGGGGATCAGAAATCTTCTGGTAATGACAGGAGATCATCCTGTCATGGGAGATCATAAAGAAGCAAAACCTGTTTATGATATAGATTCTTCAATCCTTTTGAAATTGGTAAATAATCTTAACAATGGATTTGACCTGAATGGAAATAAACTAAATGGGAAAACAGAATTTTTTTATGGTGCTGTGGTAAATCCTAACGCGGAGCCTTTAATACCTCAGCTAAAAAGATTTGAGCAAAAACTTAAGATGGGTGCAGAATTCTTTCAAACACAGATGATATTTGAAACTGCACTGCTTGAGAAATTTATGGAACATGCAGGAAAATTCAATACAAAGGTAATTGCAGGTATAGTTATTATAAGAAGTAAAAAAATGTTACACTATCTTAACAGTAAAGTTCCGGGTGTCAGTGTGCCGGGCTGGTTAATAGATAAAATTGAGGGATTAAAGGATGAGGATGTTGAAAAATTCGGAGTTGAGCTTGCAGGAAAGTTAATACTAAATATAATGGAGCAAAAGCTCTGTCATGGAATTCATATAATGGCATTTTCAAAAGTGGAAGAAGTGAAAAATTTACTTAATTTTATTAAAATCAAACTATAATGGGAATTGTTGGTATAACTTCCTTAGGAGAATATCTGGTTAAGAAAGGAACTATCACGGAGGAACAGCTTCTTCATGCATTAAAAGTTCAAAAAGCAGAAAAAAGTAAGATTGGCGAAATTCTTACTCGCTTAGGATATGCCTCTGAAGACCAGATTTTCTCTGCACTAAGTGAAATATATGGCTATCCTCTGATTCATCTTACTGTTCAATCAATAGACAAAAGCGTTTTTAAGTTAGTTTCAGAGGAGTTCATAAAAAAGTATAAATTTATTCCCTTCAGCAAAACAGAAAACACTATAAAAGTAGCAACTTCTGAAGTAGCAAATTTAAATTTTATAAAATCCATCCTAACTGGATTTAATCTACAAGTTTATCTTATAAAAAACTCTGAATTAACAGAACTCATATACAGTTTAATTAAAACCAACACTGAGGAGAAAGCTTTTGTGAATTTAGTAGAAAGTGCTGCTGCAACTGCTGAAGATGAAACAGAGATAAAAGAGGAAACTGTACAGCCAGAAGCTCCCATTATAAAACTTGCTGATAAAATCCTTCTGGATGCTTTAAAAATGAGAGCATCTGACATTCATATTGAACCCTATGAAAAAGGAGTCTTCGTAAGATACAGGATAGATGGTGTTCTTCATAATGTCTTAAATCTTCCATCTCAAATAAAGGGACCACTAACAACAAGATTTAAAATAATGGCTCATCTTGACATCTCTGAAAAAAGACTTCCACAGGATGGAAGAATCAAGTTAAAAATTTCAGGTAAAGAAGTTGACTTCAGAGTATCAACTCTTCCAGTTATTCATGGAGAAAAGGTTGTCTTAAGAATACTTGAAAAAGGTTCTCTTCAGCTTGACCTTACACGCCTTGGATTTGAAAAAAAATCCTTAGATTTTTTCCTTGAAGCTTTGAGCAAACCCTATGGAATGATTCTTGTCACAGGACCTACAGGTTCGGGGAAAACAACAACCCTTTACTCAGCATTGTTGAAACTTAACAAGCCTGAGGTTAACATAATGACCGTTGAAGACCCTGTAGAGTATAGTTTCCCGGGAATAAATCAGGTTCAGGTAAAAGAGGAAGTCGGGCTTACCTTTGCATCCGCGCTTAGAGCATTCCTGAGGCAGGACCCTGACATCATAATGGTGGGTGAGATAAGAGATTTTGAAACTGCAGAGATCGCAGTAAAAGCAGCTCTTACAGGGCATCTTGTTCTTAGCACACTTCATACAAACGATGCTGCAAGCACAATAACAAGACTTATAAATATGGGAATAGAGCCTTTTTTAATATCCTCTTCCGTAATTCTGATTGTAGCCCAGAGGCTTGTAAGAAAATTGTGTCCCCATTGTAAAAAAGAGGAAAAGCATTCAAAAGAATACCTTCTTAAAGCAGGATTGCCGGAGGACAAAATTGAGCAGATTAAAGTTTATGGGCCACAAGGTTGCACTAATTGTAGTAAAACAGGATACTCAGGAAGAGTTGCTTTATATGAAGTTATGCCCATTAAAGATGAAATAAAAGAGCTTATTTTAACAGGTGCTTCAGCATCAGAAATAAAAAAAGAAGCAGTAAAACTCGGAATGATAACATTAAGACAGAGTGGAATATATAAAGTGATGCAGGGTATTACATCAATTGAAGAAGTGCTTAGAATAACCTTTGAGGATTAGTATGTCTGAAAAAATTTATACTGACTATCTCATCATTGGAAGCGGTGTGGCAGGACTTAGAGCAGCAATTGAACTTGGCAGTCATGGAAATGTTATTGTGGCAACAAAGGATTTACCCACTGAGAGCTCCACTGAGTATGCTCAGGGTGGTGTAGCTGTTGCATTAAGCGATGAAGATGAGATAGGAATTCATTTTGAAGATACAATCAAAGCTGGCGATGGATTATGCAATGAAGAAGCGGTTAAAATCCTTGTAAGTGAAGGACCTCAGAGAATTATAGAACTTATTAACTGGGGAGCTGAGTTTGACAAAGAAGGCTCTAAGCTTGCTTTTACCTTAGAAGCAGCTCATTCAAGAAAAAGAATTCTTCATGCTCATGGAGACTCAACAGGAAGAGAAATAGAGAGAGTTCTGATAAACAAAGTTTCAACCTTAGAAAGAGTTACTAAAGCCTCATTTACAATGGCTGTTGATCTTATCGTTGAAGAAGGCAGATGTTATGGAGCACTCCTTTTAAGGGGAGACAAAATTATAAAATGTTTTTCTAAGGCAACTGTGCTTGCCACAGGTGGTGCAGGACAGGTTTACGCAAGAACAACCAATCCAAAAGTTTGCACTGGAGACGGAATGGCAATGGCGTTTCGGGCAGGTGCTTATTTAAAAGATATGGAATTTGTCCAGTTTCATCCAACAGCACTTTATGCTCAGGGTATTCCTGCCTTTCTTTTAAGTGAGGCTATGCGGGGAGAAGGCGCTCGTTTGAGAAATATTTACGGAGAAGAATTTATGAAAAATTATCATCCACTTGGAGAGCTTGCACCAAGAGATGTTGTTTCAAGGTCTATAATATCTGAAATGGTAAGGACTCAGGCAACACATGTATATCTTGATATGACCCATCTTAATGAGGATTTTATTAAAAAAAGATTCCCCTACATATACTCAACATGTTTGAGATTCAATTTTGACATAACAAAACATTGGATTCCTGTCTCTCCAGCAGCCCACTTTATAATGGGAGGAGTTGAGACAGATATCTGGGGCAGAACAAATATTGAAGGATTATTTGCAGCAGGCGAAGTAGCATGCACAGGAGTTCACGGAGCTAATAGGCTTGCAAGCAATAGCCTTCTTGAAGGACTTGTTTATGGTTATCGTGCTGCACGGGGAGCAATACAATACGTTGAGGGTTCACAGGATAAATCCAGCTTCATTAATTTTGAGCCTCATATAGAGGGACTAAATAGGGCAGAAATAAACAAAATGAGAGAACAACTGAGACAAACAATGTGGGAAAAGGTAGGTGTAATAAGATGTGGAGAATCCCTCAGTACAGCAAAAGTTAAAATTATTCCATTTTATGAAGAACTTGCTGGAAGATTTTTTATTGATCCCTATGCTATAGAGCTTAAAAATATGGTAATGGTTGGCTTAATAATTACAGAGGCAGCTTTAGAGAGAAAAAACAGTGTTGGTGCCCATTACAGAACCGATTATAAAGAAAAGCTTCAGGGATGGCAAAACCATCTGAGAATTAGAAAAAAAAATACAACAGTTGAGGTGTTTTAATTTTATGAGAAAAGCCAAAATTGTCTGCACAATAGGACCTTCTTCTGAACATAGAAAAAGGATACATCAGATGATAAAAAATGGAATGGATGTGGCAAGGCTTAATTTTTCCCATGGAAACTATGAATGGTTTGAAAGTGTTGTAAAGACAATTCGCGAAGAAGCAAAAAAATTAAAAAAAGCAGTAGCAATTCTCGGAGACCTTCAGGGAATTAAAATCAGAATAAGTGATGTTGAAAATAATGAAGTTCTGCTTCGGGAGGGAGAAACAGTAGAAATTTATCCTGGCAGTGAATTTTCAAATAATAAAAGAATTTTCATTTCCTATCCTCTTCTACTTGAAGATGTTAAACCTGGCGAGGATGTTTTAATAGATGATGGAATACTAAAAATCAAGATAATTGAAAAACTAAAAGATAAATTGATTGGTAGAGTTATTGAAGGAGGAGTTCTAAAGTCAAGAAAGGGAGTAAATCTTCCATTTACAAGAACTTCTATAGGTTCATTTACTGAAAAGGATAAATCTGATCTTGCCTTTGCAATCAAACTTGATGTTGACTACGTTGCTTTATCCTTTGTAAGGACTGCCCATGACATTGAATTAATTAAAAAATGGGCAAAGCAGCAAAATATTACGCTGCCACCATTGATTGCCAAAATAGAAAAAAGAGAAGCACTTGAAAACATTCATGAAATTCTTGATATTACAGAGGGAATTATGGTTGCAAGAGGAGACCTTGGTGTTGAATTGCCTCCAGAAGAAGTTCCCTTTTATCAAAAAATGCTTATAGATATTGCAAATCAGAGAAAAAAAATTGTTATAACAGCAACCCAGATGCTGGAATCAATGACAGAACATTCAAGACCAACAAGAGCAGAAGCAAGTGATGTAGCAAATGCTGTGCTTGATGGAACAGATGCCCTGATGCTGTCTGCAGAAACAGCTACTGGAAGATATCCTGTTGAGTCAGTTAAGACAATGAGTTCCATTATAAGTTTTACTGAAAAAAATCTATCAGATAAAATTATAACAGCCTTTAAGGTAAGTAAATATTTCCCTGAAGCGATTGCTTCAGGTGCAGTTAAAGTAGCTCAGGACATAGAAGCAAAAGCTATTGTTGTTTTCACACACTCAGGATTTACAGCATTGCTTATATCTAAACTTAGACCTTCAATGCCTGTGATAGCTTTTACCCCGGATGAAAAAGTATGGAGAAGACTTTCTCTTCTGTGGAGCATTATTCCCAAACACATAACTCAAAAAATTGATATGATAGATAATCTATTTTTGAAAAAAACCGAAACAGAATTAAAAAAGTTGAATATTGTCAAAAATGGTGAGGCAGTTGTATTTGTTGCGAGTTCACCTTTCTTAGGCAATAGAAATGTGGTGAGACTTCATAAAGTAGGTGACCCTCTATAAAAGCATGTCTGAATAAGAATAGTTTTTAAGATATGTGATAAATTCTTCAACTGCTGGAGAAAGAATCGTATTTTTAGGCAAGACAATATAAAAATCTCTGGTTATCTTGCCTTCTTTCAGTTTAAGAATTCTCAGATTGCCACAGGATACTTCTTTACGAATAGCCCACTTTGATACAATAGACAGTCCTATGCCTCTTTCAACTGCTTCTTTAATTGAACCTGTGCTTCCAAGAATAAGTGATATATGCAAATCAGAAATACTGATACCATGCTCTGCAAGAAATTTTTCAATTATAACCCTTGTGCTTGAGCCTTCCTCCCTTATTACAAAAGGCTCTTTCACAACATCATATATGGAGACTGATTTCTGGTTATTCAAAGGATGATCAGAAGAGCATATTACACATAACTCATCAGATATAATTGATTCTACAGCGAATTTGCTTTTCCCGGGCATCTCAGAGATAATTCCAAAATCTATCATGCTTGAATTGAGCATTTCCAGAACTTTTTTTGCATTACCGATTGATACACTTACTCTGATTTTTGGATGCCTTTTTTTAAAGTCCACAGCAACTGCTGGCAGGATATAGTTCCCCACAGTTGTGCCAGCTCCTATTTTAACACAGCCTTTTATTAATCCAGTTATCTTGCTTATTTCTTTTGCAGCCTCAGCATATAAACTTAAAATCTGCTTTGCGTATTTATAAAGTATCTCACCTGCTGGAGTCAGAGTGATGCTGCCTGAGGAACGGTCAAACAATTTAGTTTCATACAATTCTTCCAATGCTTGAATCTGAAGACTCACTGCCGGCTGTGTAAGATGAATAATCTCTGAAGTCTTGGAAAAACTCTTTGTTTCAGCTACTGTACAGAATACTTTTAATTTATGATCTTCCATGGAACAAAGTTATTTTAGCATAAAAATTTTTAATAGGCAAGATAAAATATACCTTCATGCTTGACAACAATTGTATGCTTTGTTTTATTATAAAAATAAAATTATAGGGGGGTTAGGTATAATGGAGAAAGATAAAACTAAACTTATCCAGAGATTTAGAAGAATTGAAGGGCAGATTAGAGGGCTTCAGAGAATGATAGAAAGCGGGAGAGCCTGTGAAGAGATTATAACCCAGTTTGCTTCAATTAATGGAGCTCTGAAAAGTGCTGGATTTTTAATTGTAATGTATTATCTTAATGATTGCTTAATGCGTAATGCCGATTCTGTGCAAAATCTTGAAAAGGAAATTGAAAAAGTTATTAAAACCTACATCTCTTCAATATAGGGAGGTGCAGACTATGCCTTTTTATGAGTATAAGTGTAAAGATTGCAAATTAACCTTTCAGGTTCTAAAACCTGTTCGCAAAAGAAACGAACCTGAGAAGTGTCCAAACTGCGGAAGCAGTCAAACAGAAAGATTAATCTCCCAATTTATGAGTAATACCCTATCCTGTAATTCCTTCAATTATGCAGGTGGTTGAAAAATAAGATAATCAGCAGGTTGCTGAAGGAGGGATAAAATGAATATATCAAGAAGAGGATTTTTAGCTCTGTCTGGAGCAATATGTGGCTCATTAATCCTGGGGAATGATGTAGAAGCACGGGAAGGTAAATATGCTATGCTCGTTGATCTTACAAAATGTGATGGATGTAAAGATGAACCCATTCCAAGATGTGTAAAAGCATGCAGAGATTACAACAAAGAAAGATTTCCAGAGCCTGAAAAACCGATTCAGCCATACTGGCCCAGAAAAACCTATGAAGACTGGTCTGACAAAAGAGGAAAAATTGACACTTTAACTCCCTATAACTGGATTTTTGTTCAGAAGGTTAATATTGATGGGGAAGAACTCTACATTCCAAGAAGATGTATGCACTGTGATAATCCGCCATGTGTTAGAGAATGCCCTTTTGGAGCACTTACAAAACAACCAGAAGGCAATTCTGTAATCAATGACAAACTCTGCTTTGGTGGAGCAAAATGCAGAGATGTGTGCCCATGGCATATTCCGCAAAGACAGGCTGGAGTCGGAATATATCTGAAAATTCTCCCCAAGTATGCAGGTGGTGGTGTTATGTATAAATGCGATTTATGTAAGGATAAAATAAAAAAAGGCGAAGAGCCAGCCTGTGTGGTTGCCTGTAGAGAAAGATTGGGACAGCAGGCAGTTTTTACATTTGGTGAGAGAAAAACCATTTATGAACTTGCATACAGGAAAGCTAAAGAAGAAGGACTTTACATTTACGGAGACAAACAAAATGGAGGCACTTCAACCCTTTATCTTTCAAAAATCCCATTTGAAAAAATAGATAAAGCATTAAAAAAGAATAAAGAGAGATTTCAGATGCCTGTAAATGTGGAAAATAAGATAGAATCGAAATTTAACCCCATTGGCAAACTGGTTCTGGCATCAGGATTTCTTTCAGCTGCTGTAGCCAGCATAGCAGCCTTCTCATCTAAAAAACCAAGAAAGGAGGAACCCAATGAAAAATAAGATAAAAAGACACAGTGTCATTGAACTTATTGAACACTGGAGCATTGCCTTGTCTGGAATAGTTTTACTCTTTACAGGGCTTGGCTGTCTTCCTCTTTATAAAAGGTACTACATAACGGAAATTCCAGGATTTGCATGGACTGCTGATTTTTATAATGTCACTGTAGTTCATTATATTGCATCCATTGTTTTTGTGGCAGGGGTGATTTTTCACATCTTTTATCATGGATTGAGAAAAGAGTTTGCTCTTTTACCTAAAAAAGGAGATTTATCTCAAAGTATAAAAGTGCTTGCAGCAATGATAGGAATTGGTAAAGAGCCTCCTTCAGACAAGTATTTGCCTGAGCAGAGAATTGCCTATGTGGGAATTGGAGTAGTAATTTTAATCTTAACAGTAACAGGCATTATAAAAATTCTTAAAAATCTTCAATGGATTGTGCTTTCACCCACAGTGGAGTCAATAAATACTCTGATTCATACCCTTACTGGATTTTTATTTATGATAGCTTTCATTGTTCATGTAGGAACAGTTCTTTTATTTAAATCAAACTGGCCTCTTCTTAAAAGCATGTTAACAGGATGGATTGATGAAGAATATGTAAAACACAGGCATTCAATATGGTACGAAAAAATTAAGATGCACTGATTTTAGGCAAAGAGTAAATTTTTCTGTTTTTATCTGAAGTTTCCTGAAGGATTAACAGAGTTTTTAACAAATTTTGTTTAAAACTGAAAATCTTAATAAATTTCAAGGAATTTCTTTTTTATGACCTCTCTGATTCTTTCATCAGAGGGGTCTGGCTCTGATAGAAATAACTCAATCAGTCTCACAGAGTTATTTGAAAGACAGTTTGGACACCTGTCCTGCACATGAATTGTAAAACAATCCATACAGAAACGAGCCAATCTAAAAGGTATAAGACATTTACCAAACTTTTGTTTCAATGTGCATTTTTCTTCAATCTCGTAAACTTTTGTTTCCATAAAACATTATAGCAGAGATATTGCAATAAAACAATTAAAATTTATAAAATATATTTATCCTGCGCCTGTAGCTCAGTCGGATAGAGCAACTGCCTTCTAAGCAGTGGGCCGGGGGTTCGAATCCCTCCAGGCGCGCTGGCGGATGTAGCTCAACGGTTAGAGCACTGGACTGTGGCTCCAGGTGCTGCGGGTTCGAGTCCCGTCATCCGCCCCAAAAATTTTTTAAAGGGGCTCTTTTAATCTTCTATTATGAAAGTTAAAGAAATAATGAGTTCTTGTCCTATCACTTTAAACCTTTCTAATAAAATTCAAGAGTTATTAAAGCTATACTTAAAGCATACAATAGGAAGTGTTGTTATTGTAGATGATAATAAAAGACCTTTCCAAATCATAACTTTACGAGATTTACCAAAAATATTTTTTTTTCAGCCCCCTCCTGAAAACATCTCTGAACTATTAAAAAAATTAAATAAAGAGCAAAATCAGTTAATTACTATTTTCTCTGAAAACTCTTTAAATACCGCTCTCTATATGATGAAACAATTTAATATAAGTCATTTACCTGTTGTTGATAAAAACAGAAAATTATCAGGAATTTTAAGCTTGAAAGATATAATAAAAAAATTTCCAGAAATTGTTTATATAGATCCTCTTACAGAGACTCATAATAGAGGTTATTTGAATTTTTTAAAAACTAAACTCAAAAGATTAAAAAGTCCCACTGCTATTTTGATGATTGATTTAGACAATTTTAAAAATATAAACGATATGTATGGACATCCAACAGGTGACATTGTTCTCAAAAAAGTTGCCCAGACTTTAAGAAATAATATCAAAACTACCGATGAATTAATAAGATACGGAGGAGAAGAATTTGTTATTATAGCTTATAGATGTGGCTTTATAGAAAGTAAAAATTTAGGGGAAAGACTAAGAAAAAGCATTAAAAAAATAAAACTTAAAAACATGCCTGAAATTACAATTACTGCAAGCATAGGAATAGCATCTTATAATCCGGAAAAAGAAATCTCAGAAATTATAGAACAAGCCGACAGAGCAATGTATAAAGCTAAAAAACTCGGTAAAGATAGAGTGGAATTTTACAATAATTAATCTTACAATGGATAAGATAATCTAAATATTGAAGACAGTGGCAATATTTCTTTTGGTAAATCCTGCTCTACCCATAAATCAAAAGAGTTTTTCGTTCAAGTTTTGCTCTTCAAAACACAGCAGGATAATTTCTCTTTATTCCTAATAAAAACTGTGCAACTCCGCAGGTCGGCTCTAATAAAGTGATAGTTGCACTGTTTCTATTTCATGTAAAATAAAACATGTATAAAAAAGTTCTTGTAGAGATTGATGAAGGTATTACTGCTTCAGTTTCTGCCCGTTATGCTTTGAAGTTTGCAAAGTTAAATAATGCCTCACTTTATCTATGTTTTATTCATAAAAAGGATGCAAAGTTTGAAAAAGCTGAGACTATATTGAAAAGAGTTTTCATTGAAGCAGAAAAAAACAATCTCAAAGCTGAATGCATTATAAAAGAAGGAGAAAGGTTTGCGCAACTGAAAGATATTATAAAAAAAGAAAAAATTGACATTGCTTTTTTACTCTCCGATGATTTTAAAAGACTCTCAAAACTTCCATGCTCAGTAGCTGTTGTAAAGATTATAAACATGGGTAAAATCACTCCCAAGAGAATTCTCTTCATTCTAAGAGGGAGGCTTGATTATTTAAAAGAGAAAACAGATTTTATAATGAATATTTCAAAGATTTTTCATGTAAAGGTCTTTATCATTTATTTTGGAAAGGATAAAAATATTGAGAAAATTTTTTCATCTTTAAGAAAGCATGATATAAAGATCGAAAGCAAAGTCTTGCCAAAATTTTCTTATAAACTTGGGATGTTTCAGTCTCTTTCAAAAAAAGTTGAGCTTCTTGTTGTTGAGCAAAAAAGAGCAGGATTTCTTGGAATTTTCAAGCCCGATTCAGTAAGTAAATTAATTGAAAACCCACCTTGTAATTTAATTGTTTTCAAACCATACCATAAAAAATGAAAATAACAGAGGCTACCACAGAAGAAGTCTTTAAACTGCTTGATACATCTGAGTCAGGGCTTAAGGAAGATGAGGCAAAGCAGAGGCTTATTCATTTCGGTTACAATGAAATTAAAGAGAGCAAAAAGATTCCTCTTGTTTTGAGATTCCTTCGTCAGTTTACGCACTTCCTTGCAATAATTCTATGGCTTGCTGCTGTTTTAGCCTTTGTTTCTGACTACCTTCATCCTGGTGAAGGAATGAGGCATCTTGGATTTGCAATCATTGGAGTTATTTTTATAAACGCAGTTTTTGCCTTTGCACAGGAATACAAAGCTGAAAAGGCAATTGAAAAGCTGAGACTCATGCTGCCCTTTTATGTAAAAGTCGTGAGGGATGGAACTCAGAAGGAGATTGCTGCAAAGGATATTGTCCCTGGAGATTTGATTATTCTTTCAGAGGGAGACAAGGTTCCAGCAGACTCAAGGGTTATTGAGTCAAACTTTCTTACAGTTAACAATGCACCTCTTACAGGTGAATCTCAGCCTGTTACACTAACTCATGAACCACTGCAGGAAGAGTTGATTGAAAGTAAAAACATTGCCTTTGCTGGCGCAACTGTGGTTTCAGGAAATGGCAGAGCAGTTGTTTTCGCAACAGGAATGAATACAGAGTTTGGAAGAATTGCCCATCTTACAGAAACTGTTCAGATTCAGGAAACTCCTCTTCAAAAAGAGATTGCAAGAACATCAAAGTTTGTAGCTGCTTTTGCCACGCTGATTGGAGTTGTATTTTTTATTATCGGACATACAATTGGAAGAAGCTTCTGGGAAAACTTCATCTTCGCAATTGGCGTAATTGTTGCACTTGTTCCAGAAGGAATGCTCCCAACAGTCACCCTTTCACTTGCCATAGGAAGTCAGAGAATGCTTAAAAGGAAAGCTCTTGTAAGAACTCTCACTGCAGTTGAGGCACTTGGCTCAATCACAGTTATATGCACTGATAAAACTGGAACAATTACCCAGAACAAAATGGAAGTTAAAAAAATATGGACAGTTGACTCCCAGGCATTAGAGATGCTCATGAAAATTGCATACTTATGCAATAATGCAAAGTTTGTTGACAATCAATACAAGGGAGACCCTACAGAGGTAGCACTTCTAAAGTATGTAAAAGAAAATACAGGAGATTTTGTAGCAGAAAGGGTATCAGAAATTCCATTTGATTTTGAGAGAAAAAGAATGACAACTGTAAACATCATAGATGGTATTAAAGTTTCCCTTACAAAAGGTGCAATAGAGACTGTTTTACCTTTATGCAACTATGCAATGATAAATGGAGAAAAAGTTGAAATGAATGAGGAGATAAAAGAAAAAATAAACACTGTCAGTCATTCACTGATGGATGAGGGATTAAGGGTTCTCTGTTTTGCATACAGTCAGGATGAGCCTGAAAAAGATATGATATTTACAGGACTCATAGGACTTGAAGATCCGCCAAGACCTGAAGTAAAGGATGCAATTAAAAAATGCCATGAAGCTGCAGTAAGAATAATTTTGATTACAGGAGATGCAAGCAGAACAGCGGTTGCGATATCAAAAGAAATAGGACTTGTTAAAAATCCTCTGGTCATCGAAGCAGAAGAGTTCCATAAGATGAGTGATACAGAGCTTAAGGAAAAGCTTAAAGAAAAAGAGCTGCTTTTTACAAGAATGACGCCAAAGGATAAACTGAGGATTGTTACACTTCTTCAGGAAGTGGGAGAGAGGGTTGCAGTTACAGGAGATGGTGTGAATGATGCACCTGCACTTAAAAAAGCAGACATAGGAGTTGCCATGGGAAGCGGAACAGATGTTGCAAAAGAATCTGCAGAGATAATACTTCTTGATGACAACTTTGCAACAATTGTAAATACCATTGAAGAAGGAAGAGCAATCTATGAAAATATAAGAAAATTCATATCATACTTTTTCACATCAAATGTGGCTGAGCTTGTTCCTTATATTGCCTATGCTCTCTTTAAGATTCCTCTTCCTCTCACTGTAATGCAGATTCTTTCAATTGACCTTGGAACAGATATACTTCCTGCACTTGCACTGGGAGCAGAAAAACCAACAGCAGAGGTAATGAAAAAACCACCAAGAAGCCATAAAGAAAGACTTTTAAACTTAAAGCTTCTTTTACGGGTATTTTTAGTTCTCGGACCAATTGAAGCAGCTGCAGGGCTTTTTGGATTCTTTTATGTTTTACACTCCGGTGGATGGCAGTGGGGTCAGGCTCTTTCATCAAAAAGCATTCTCTATATGCAGGCAACAACTGCATGTCTTACTGGAATAGTCCTTGCACAGGTTGCAAATGGCTTTGCATCACGCTCTTTCAGTGAATCAATCCTGAGCATAGGAATATTTTCAAACAAGTTTTTGCTGGCTGGGATAGTCTTTGAGATTGCTTTGCAGCTTTTTATTGTCTATTATCCACTGGGAAACATTATATTTTCAACACATCCAATCCCATTAACTGCGTGGCTCGTTTTAATACCTTTTGCAATGGTATTATTGGCTGTGGAAGAGATAAGAAAACTTACAAGCTCTCTGCCAAGATAAATATACTCAAATCCTTCGTTATTCAAAACCTCTGTTAAACAATCTTTACTGAAATGGGGAAACTTCTTTGAGATGGGAAAACTTCGCACATCAATTACAGTTTTTATTCTGTAAGTTTTTAGAATCTCAATGAATTCTTTAATTGAACGATTGCTTGTGCCAGCTGTATAAATAAGCTTTTCAGACAATTTTTATAATGGCTTCATCAAGGGATTTTACTTTTTTGGGTGAGGGATTCTCATCAGGATAGCCTATCCCGATACATGAGATTATCCTTAAATTTTCAGGGATATTAAGAATTCCTCTTACATAGTTTTCCCTTTCTCTGTTTTCAGGATTGTAAATAGCACCCCAGCAGGCACCCAATCCAAGACAGTGAGCCTCAAGTAAAAGAGCCATAATAGCACATCCCATGTCTTCAAGCCAGTGGTTGCTTTTCTTTTCATCAGCCAATGCTACAATTACATATGGTGCGCCTTCAAGAAATTTTGTAAAAGGCTGTGCTTTGCTTAGTTTTTGAATTGTTTCTCTATTCTTAACAATAATAAAATACCATGGCTGGGAGTTTCTTGCAGAGGGAGCATAAAGAGCTGCCTCAATGCATTTTTTAATTAACTCTTCTGATGGAGCCTCAGTTTTGTATTTCCTTATGCTTCTTCTTGATTTTATTATTTCAAAAATGTCGTTCATAAAAATATTATAGCACAGCTCATCAAAAAGTGGAGCATTAAAGAGGAGATTCCTCGCCTGCCTCTGGCAGGCTCGGAATGACAGAAAAAAAGCTCGGAATGACACCTTTTTGTCGTTCCAATGGAACTTTGAATTAGGCTAAAGCTTTCTGCCCTTCGGAGGATTCAAGGTTTATTAAAGTTCAATTTTTATTTAGTTTATTGAACAGGCTCTTTAAACTGATAATTAATAAGATTCCTGGAATTCCTACAAGGAAGGTCAAAAAATAAAAAGCTGTCCAGCCAATGTTGTCCACAACAAAACCAGCTGTTGGACTTATGATTACTCTTCCAACAGATGCCAGTGATGAAAGAAGAGCATATTGTGTTGCAGCAAAACTGCGATTGCACAATCCCATTAAAAGAGCTAAAAAAGCCGTTGTTCCCATACCGCCAGTAAAGTTTTCAATGATTACTGTCAAGAAAAATAAGATAAAGTTTTTACCTGCTATTGATAGAACCATAAACATGAGATTTGATGCTGCCTGAAGTATTCCAAATGAAATCAAAGCGTTATAAAGACTTATTTTTCTGAGCAAAAAGCCACCAACTATTGAACCAGCAATTGCTGAAATAAGTCCGCCTATTTTATTAACTGTTCCTACCTCAGTGAGAGAAAATCCTACTCCTCTTATGAAAAATGCTGTGCTTAATGAACTTGCGTAGGCATCACCAATTTTATACAGAACAATGGATAACAGCAAAATAAAGCTTTTTTCTCTCTGCAGTAAATCCCTGAAAGGTTCAATAAATGACTCTTTCAGGGTAGCTGGTTTTTTTATATCATCTGGTTCATCTGCCCACAGAGTTGTAATTATTCCAAAAATTAACAGTGAACTTATTATTGTAAGAGCAGTCTGCCATCCAAGGTGGTCTGCAACTAAAAGGCAGAGTCCTCCTCCAACAATTAATGCAATTCTGTATGCAGTTACTGCAAAGGATGCGCCGAGTCCTCTGTCCTTGGGTTTGAGAATCTCTGTTCTATAAGCATCTATTGAGATGTCCTGAGATGCTGAAACAAAAGCAACCGTCGCTGCCACTACACTGAAAATTAAAAGATGCTCTGGAGTGAATGCTATCATTAAAAATAGCCCAAGTAAAATCAATATCTGGCAAATAATAATCCAGCCTCGCCTTCTTCCAAGTCCTGCAATGCTGAATCTGTCAAATAAAGCAGACCATAGAAACTTAAAACTATAAGGAAATGTGAGGACTGTTAAAATACCAATTGTTTTTATGTCAATCCCTTCAGTGGTAAGCCATGCCTGAAGTGTTCCACTTACGAGAGGGAAGGGAAGTCCTGAAGCAAATCCAAGAGCTGTCACAACTGCTATATCTTTTGAGCGTTTATTCATCAATCCATTCAATCTTTACAGGTAGCTTGCCCCTTATTTTAAAACCTTCATTTAATGCATCAAGAAAAGCAAGCACAGCAAGTTCATGGGAGTCATAAACAGTGATTATTGCTTTTGCTTTTTTAAAAGGTCTTACAACATAAGGATTACCAAAAGAAACAACAATTGCTTTATTATTTGATATAATTTTTCTGATCATTGTGTTTTGATTTTCACTTAGTAAGTATTCACTTCCTGCTGCTTTGATGTTTGTGAATGCTGCAATTAAAGGCATTGCATTTGATGGTTTATAATCCTTTAAATCATACGCAGAACCAAAATAATTCTGAAATGCCTTTTTAATCTCCTCATTATAAGCTCCTGCAAGATAAGGAACGATTTGCCCGGAATTTAAATCATCTATTTCATTTTTTACAACAGTAACTGTTTTTTTAAATGCCCTGTGAATTAAAGAAATGTTTTCTTCGTTAACAATCCGGTATTTTCTCTTTATCTTTTTTCTTAATCTACTAATTCTTCTTTGAGCTTCTTTTATTCTCATGTCAGTAATCAATCCCTGTTTATAAGCTGTTTTTATTTCTTCCATGGCAGTATATGGTTCTTCAGGATGTAGAATTATATCTGCTCCTGCTAAAAGGGCAAGGGCATGAGGATTTTTATATTCCATTAAAGCTTTCATATTCATTGCATCTGTAAGAACTGTCCCTTTAAACCCGAGTTTCTGCTTAAGCAATTCATTAATTGTTTTTTCTGAAAGTGATGCAGGCTTTATGTCAGAAGTAACTATGTGGCCAACCATAATTGAAGAAACTCGGGCTTTAATTGCTTCTTTGAAGGGTTTTATGTGTGTTTCAATGTCATCTGCAATATGTGGCAGACCGAGATGAGAGTCTGTTTGTGTTGCCCCATGACCGGGGAAATGTTTTGCGCATGTTAATAATCCGTGAGATTCAAAGAATTTTATAAAAAATCTGCCGTATTCTGAAACAACTTCAGAATTATCCGAAAAAGCTCTTGTGCAAATTATTGGATTTTCAGGCTCTGTATTGACATCAAGCACAGGAACAAGTGCAAGATTTATTCCCACAGATAGTGCTTCTTTTATCACAATTAAATATAATGTCCCAAGCTCAGTTCTTTCTTTACTTAGATCAAATCCTGCCGCAATTCCCATCTGAGAGGGAATCAATGTTGCACCTTTTAGTTGTTGTCCAACACCTCTTTCAATATCAGAAGCAATAATTAATGGCTCTGATGCCATGCTTTGAAGATAAGCAATAAAATTTTTTATTTCCTCGTATTCCCCTCCAAATACTATAAAGCCACCGATTCCGTCTCTGACAAGTTTTTCAATGTAATGTCTGTATCTGAGATAATTTATTTTTTTACCATCAAGCCTTGCTATGATTAGATTCATTAAATTATTCATACAATTGAATATTATGAATTAAAGACGATTAAAGATTCAATCATCCTAATATATCCATTTTTTATTGAAAAGCCTCTCTTTAATTTTTTTGTGGAACAAATCAAAAAAGATTGCAAGTTCTTGATTTTTTAAGAATTTGCAAATTTTTTGAGTAACCTTACTCCCCTTTAACAGGTATTCTTATTATAAATGTGCTGCCTACACCTGGTTCGCTTTCAACTGAAATAAAACCTCTGTAATACTGAATAATTGTAAGAGCCACTGTGAGTCCAAGACCAGGACCGTATATTTTTGATGTGAAAAAAGGGTCAAAAATCCTCTTGATCAACTCCTTAGGGATTCCTTTACCTGTATCAGAAATCTTTATTAATATCTCATTTCCAGCCTGTTCAAGTGAAATCCTTAATAGTCGCTTTTCTGATTTTTCCATTGCTTCTATAGCATTCTTTATTATATTGCGGAGAACAATCTTTAAATGTTCTTTATCTATATAAACATTTGATACATCCCTGAAATCTGTTTCCACTTCAATCGCTTTGTCTTCTATTTCTCTGCCAAGTTCACCTAAAACCTCTTCTGTGGCAACTTTTGGATCAACATTTTCCATAAAGCCAATTGCTATCATCTTAAGATTCAGGATTTCTTTTAAAAGTCTTTCCAGTCTTTCTGACTCCTGAAGTATGGTCATCAGATAGGGTTTATTTGGATCACCTGGAGGAAGACTATCATATACTTTTTTGGCAAATCCTGCGATGCTTACAATAGGATTTCTTATTTCATGAGAAAGACTGTCAATAAGTTTTCTTACTGCTTCTGTTCTTTTTTCTTCAATAGCTTTTTCAGAAGTCTCTTTCCTGGCAAGTAAAGAACGGATTCTTGCTGATAGTTCTCTGTAATCAAATGGTTTAGGAACATAATCATCTGCACCAATATCAAATCCTTTAACTTTGCTTTCCACATCAGTTTTCGCTGTAAGCATAATCACTGGAATAAACCTGGTTCTTTCATCAGTTTTAAGTCTCTCACAAACCTCATATCCATCCATCTTTGGCATCATAACATCAAGAACTATTAAATCCGGGGAGCTTTCGTATACCTTTTTTAAAGCTTCTTCACCATCATAGGCTTCTTCTGTATTGTAACCTTCTGCCCTTAATCTCTTTCTTAAAAGTTCCACTGTATCTATATTGTCATCAACAATTAAAATAGTTCGCTTCTGGTTGTTCATTTTCCCTTCAAGTACATCTTTATTTGCTCTGGAAACTCTCTCACATTAATGGGTTTTGAAATATAGCCATCACATCCAGCCTCCAGTGCTTTTTCCTGATCGCCTCTCATTGCATGAGCAGTAAAAGCTATTATCGGAGTGTCTTTAAAATCAATTCTTGATTTTAGCCTTCTTGTTACTTCGTAACCATCTATCTTTGGAATTGATATGTCCATAAGTATAAGGTCAGGTCTGTATGCTATAGCCTTGGCTAAAGCATCTTCACCATCTACTGCCTCAATTATCTCAAAGCCTTGTTTTTTCAAAATCTTTTTTACAAGCTCTCTTGAATCTTCATTATCGTCAACAACAAGAATTGTGTTCACATTTAACCTCCTATTTTCTTTAAACTACTCTTCAGTTCTTTTATGAGTTGTTCTTCTGAAAAGAGAGCCTTGTTTATTATTTCTTTTATTCTACCATTGAGAGCTTCTTTTTCTTCCTCTGTTAATTCTTTATTTGTAAGAGCAATGATTGGGACTTCCTTTAATTCAGAAGACCCCTTTATAAAATCAAGAAAATCAAAGGCACTGCTGTCTGGATCTGTGATATTAATTATCAAAAGGTCTGGTTTCTGGAGTTTAACAAGATTTATTGCTTCTTTGCTGTCTCTTGTAGCTGTAACATCATAGCCTGTTTCTTTTAGAATACTAATCAAATCTTTTGAAGTTTTTTCGTCTCTTTCAAGGACAAAAACTTTTTTAACTGGACAATATGTCTCAATGGATTTTATCTTTCTAAGCAAAGAATGCCCGTCAAGAGGTTTTACAAAATAGTCTGCTGCTCCAAGACTGAATGCCAAGGTTTTATTGTCTATTATTGAAACAATAATTACTGGTATATCCCTTGTTTCTTCATCCTCTTTCAGTTCCTTTAAAACCTGCCAGCCATCTTTCTTTGGCATCATTATATCAAGAGTTATTGCAACTGGTTTAATCTCTTTAACCTGATTAACTGCCTCCTCACTGCTGAGAAGTCCTATAACTTTGTAGTCCTTTTCAAGATATTTTCTGATTAAATCAATTGCATCAGGGTTGTCATCAATGGCAACTACAACTTTTTCTTTTTCCGATGGTTTGAGCTCTACCATTACTGGCTCTTTATGTAAAACAAGGTCACGAACAACCTCACAGATTCTGCAGGCTTCAACTTTTTCTGGCCATGAGGCTATTTTCATACCTTTACAATGAGTCCCAAGAACAAGCCAGCATCGCTTTTCAGGACAACCGTATTCAGGGCAGTTAACATGCCCACACTGAGTATAGTCCCAGCATCTTACAGATTTACCTTCATAAGAGGGCTCCTCAAGAAAAACCTCCTTTGGAACTTCAAAATACTGAGCCAGGGCTTCAGCCATTCTCTCTTCAATAACAGGACCAGGTGCATCAAAAACTTCCTTTTTAAAAGGCAAAAGAACATAAAAAGTGCTTCCCCTTCCAACTTCGCTTTCAGCCCAGACCATCCCTTTATGGAGTGCTACAAGTCCTCTTACAATGCTCAGACCAAGACCTGTTCCCTCATACTGTCTCGTGGTGGATACATCAGCCTGAGCGAATTTATCAAAGATTTTGTCAAGGTCTTCTTTTTTAATTCCAATTCCAGTGTCAGCCACAGAAATCTCAACAAACTGTGGATTTCCCTCTTTATCCAGTCCTCTTTCTGAAATTCTTGCTCTTAGTGTTATTACACCCTGATGCGTGAATTTTACAGCATTGGATATTAAATTTATAAGAATCTGTTTAGTTTTATCCTCATCAACATAGAGTTTTTCCGCTCCTTTTTCTATATGCATGTGAAAGTTTAATCCTTTTTTGGCGATCAATGGTTCAAAAGTAACCATGATGCTATCAATTAATGCTTTCAGGTCAACCTCATTAGGTCTCAACTCAATCTTTCCCGATTCAATTTTTGAAATATCAAGAACATCGTTTATCAACTGCAATAAATGTCTTGCATTCGCAGCCACTTTTTTCAATGAAGCTTTCTGGTCTTCATTCAATGGACCATCAACTTCATCAAGCAGTAAATCTGTATATCCAATTATTGCATTCATTGGTGTTCTTAGCTCATGAGACATATTGGCTATAAAAGCAGATTTAAGAGTATCAAGCTCCTTTAATTGTTTATTTGCTTTCTGAAGCAATGCTACAAGTTCATCTCTTTCTTCAAGAAGTTTTGCCCTCCGTGTAAGTTCCTTTTCAAGTTCCATCTTTGATTTTGCCACTTCATTAACCATGTAATTAAATGTTTCGCACAAACTGCCTATCTCATCCTTTGGATAGCCTGTTATGTTAACCATCTCACCTTTTGCAAACTTGTGAGTTGCCTCAACTAAACTATTAAGAGGATTTTTAATCAACTTCTTCACAAATAAGTTAACAATAATTGCAGCAAAAACAAAGGCAAATATTGTAAGAATTAATGATCTTCTCATCTGGTATATAACAGTTCTATATACATCTTCTACATCTGTTTTCATTATCATGGCACCCAGAATTTTTCTTGATGAACCATGACAGTGAAAGCATTCTGGTGAGTTTTTTATTGGAAAAATAGAGATTAAACTTCTTTTACCCTGAACTTTAAAAACCTTTGAAAAAACAGCCTCATTTTGCTCTTCCGTAAAAGATTTATTAATTGTTTTAGAAAAATCTTCGTTATCAATCACATAGTCAATTTTCTTATTGATGCTCTTTTTATCAGTTGAAAAAGAAATCAGTTTATTAAAGTCACATAAATAAACATCTATTTTTTCGTATTTATTTCCAATTTCTTCAAGGTCTCTGTGAATTGTTTCACTGTCTCCAACTGTAAGAGGATGCTTTATGGTGGCAAAAATCGTATCCATTACTTCTTTACTGCCTGCTTCTGCTATTTTAAGCCTGTCTGGCAATCCAAAATAAATTCTGAAACTTATCTCTATCAGCATGACTAAAAATAATATACCTACAAAGGTAACCAATAACTTATTTCCAATTTTTCTGGTTATAAACTCAAACATCAGTGAGCTCCTCCATAAAGAAGAGGTTTAAATCTAAAAGCTCTAACTCTTTCCTCAGTATGACAGGATTCACAGATCTGAAGATTAAGCTTTTTCTTAATAAATTTAGGATCTTTTGTCTCTGCGTGTTTTTTGCCAGGACCGTGGCAGACTTCACAGCCTGTATTTTTAAGGTATGGTGTTTTTTCTACTGAAACAAACCCTCCTTTTTTACCATACCCTGTTGTATGACATTGAAAACAGCCTTTCAGCTCTTCCTGGGTAAGTTTGTTCTTCATTTTCTCTAATGCATCAAAGGAACGAGACATTCTTGAATACTTAATAAAATTTTCGTATTGCTTGATATGGCACTTTTTACAAACTTCTGTTCCCACATACTCAGAAAATACATTGGTGGGAAAACTCAAGATTAAAATAAGAATGATTAAATTTTTCATACTTTAAGATTATCAAAACCAAATAAAAATGTAAACTGCTACTGTCTTAGTCTTAGTCTTATAATATTTTTTGCAGCAGCTGTAACTTTATCAACTTGAATTACAACAGCAGAAAATATTGATGGAGTGGAAGGAACGTCAAATTTTTTAGGCATCTGGGTAAGAAACTTCTCTATAACTTCTTCTTTCTTAAACCCTATCACAGAGTCTTCAGGACCTGTCATCCCAACATCAGTAATATAAGCAGTGCCTTCTGGAAGTATTCTTTCATCTGCTGTTTGCACATGGGTATGAGTTCCAATTATAGCGCTTACTTTGCCATCAAAGTAGTAGGCAAAGGCTATCTTTTCAGAGGTTGCCTCTGCATGAAAATCTATAAAAATAAATTTTGTTTGCTCTTTGATTCGTTTTATTTCTTCTTCTGTGCTCCTGAACGGGCAATCAAGCAAATTCATAAAAACTCTTCCTGAAACATTTATTACAGCTATAACATTATTTTTTCTTGTTTTTGTAACAGCACTGCCAGAGCCTGGAACACCTGGTGGATAGTTCAAGGGTCTTAAAATCCTTGACTCCTTTGCAATATATGCAGTAGCCTCTTTTTTATCCCATACATGGTTTCCTGTTGTTATTAAGTCAATTCCACAGGAGAAAAGCTCCTGTGCTACATTCTCTGTGATTCCAAATCCTCCAGCAGAATTTTCTGCATTTGCAATTACAAATTCAATTTTATACTGTTCAACAAGCCTGGGAAGTACTGCTTTTACAATCTGTCTGCCTGACTTACCAACTATATCACCGATAAAAAGAACATTTAATGTTTCGTTATTTTGCATATTCTATGAATCTTGATTCTCTTATTACAGTTACTTTTATCTGTCCTGGGTAGCTGAGTTCCTTTTCTATTCTCTTACTTAACTCTTTTGCAATTAAAGCACACTCCTCATCTGAAACCATATCAGGTCTTACAATTAATCTAATCTCTCTTCCTGCCTGAATTGCATAGCAGTTCTGAACTCCCTGAAAAGACATTGCAAGTTCCTCAAGTTTAGTAAGTCTCTTAATGTAGCTTTCTATTGTTTCTCTTCTAACTCCCGGACGGGCTGCTGAAAGAGCATCTGCTGCTGCTACCAGCGCAGACTCAACACAGCTGAACTCCACATCTTCATGATGGCTGAGAATTGCGTTTATTACTTCTTCACTCTCCCCATATTTTCTTGCAAGCATAGCACCTATTTCCTGATGTGAACCTTCCATCTCATGGTCTACTGCCTTTCCAATGTCGTGTAGAAGTCCGGCTCTTTTCGCAAGTTTTACATTTGCTCCGAGTTCACCAGCCATAATTCCACTAAGCCATGCAACTTCTTTTGAATGTTGCAAAACATTCTGTCCATAAGAAGTCCTGTATTTTAATCTGCCTATAAGTTTTATAATTTCAGGATGAATTCCACTAAGCCCAAATTCAAATACTGCTTTTTCTCCTTCCTCTTTTATTGCCATATCTACATCTCTCCTGGCTTTTTCCACTACTTCTTCTATCCTTGCTGGATGAATTCTACCATCCATAATTAATCTTTCAAGAGCTATACGTGCAACCTCTCTTCTTATTGGATCAAATGATGAAAGAATAACAAGTTCTGGTGTATCATCAACAACAAGATCAACACCTGTAAGTGCTTCAAAAGCCCTAATGTTTCTTCCTTCTCTACCAATTATTCTTCCTTTCATTTCATCATTAGGAAGGCTTACTGCAGTAACAGTAGCATCAACAACATAATCACTTGCATATCTCTGAACGGCAAGGCTTAAAATTTCTTTTGCCTTTTTATCAGCTTCCTGCCTTGCTTCATCTTCTATCTTTTTAATAAGTTTTGCTGCCTCAAAACGAGTTTCTTGTTCTATTTTTCTGAAAAGCTCCTGTTTTGCTTCTTCTTCTTTCATTCCTGCTATTTTTTCAAGAAGTTGTTGTTGCTCAGAAATGAGTTTGTTATAGTAATTCTCCTTTTCCTGTAAGAGTTTCTCTTTTGAAACTATTTCCTTTTCTCTTTTATTTAGTTCAATTTCTCTCTTTTCAGCCTGCTCAATTTTGCGGTCAAGAACTTCTTCTTTCTGCCTCAGTCTTTTTTCCTGATAGCTAATTTCCTTTGTTTTTTCTTTTATTTCTTTTTCTGCTTCAAATTTTAATTGATATACAACCTCTTTTGCTGCAAGATGGGCTTCTTTTTTTATTGTTTCTGCTTCTTTTTTGGCATCTTCAAGAATTCTCTGTGCTTCTTCATGAATTTTTATCTTTTCTTCTTTAAGTCTATTTTTTTGGACAAAATAAACTAAATATCCCGATACAGCACCAATGACAATTGCGATGAAAATATATAAAAGTTCCATCAGAAGACCTCCGAAAAATATATTTTAAAGGCTTGCAGGGTTATGATGATGGGACAGAAATTAGCTATAAAATCTATTTAAAATTTACATTAAAAATTTAAATAACTTTACATCTATCTAAAGTGGAGCTCTCCACCATCATCATAACCCCGCCCTGCCGTGTGATAAGGAAAGTTAGATCCCCCTCAGACAAGTGGGTGCCTTGTAGGTAGGTTAGGCTTCCTCCGAAGAGGCATGCACACCGCTACCTACGCTGGCTCCCTAACGGATCTAACTGCCGGATCCCCTTTCCCTTACATCACGAGCAGGGCAGGAAGCCTTTAATTATTTTATAACAAAAACTCGTCAACATATGCAATCTTTATTTTTGAATGTCAATCCTTAATTTTTTCAGGTATAATTAAAGTAATGCTACTTTATCTTATAGACATAGACGATTCTTCTGATGGCATTCTTCTCTTTGGAATAACAGAGGATGGGAAAAGACAAAAACTTATTGATTCATCATATCGTCCTTATTTTTTAGTGCTTCCCGCAGATAAAAATAAGGCTATTGAAGAAATTGAAAAAATCATTAAGGAGAATTCTCTTGCAGTTACTGAAATGACTGAGGAGAAAAAAATCTTTTATGGTCAGCAAAAGGAGTTTATAAAAATTTACACAAAAAGGCATCAGGATTTACAAAAGGTAAGGGATGCAATAAAAGTTCTTGAAGCAAAAAGAGGTGGCTCAGGTTCCATAGTTGATGAGTTTGAATATCAGCTGTCACCATATAGAACATATCTTGCTGAAAGACAATTGTCCTGCCTACAATGGCTTGAAATTGAAACTCATGGCAATCAGGTTAAATCAATTAAAAAAGCTGCTGCAGCTTCACCAAAACTTAAAATTCTTGCTTTTGATATGGAAGTTCTTGAAGTGCAAAGAGGAACTCCATCTATTGTGATGATTTCCGTATTCGGAGAAGGTTTATCAAAGGTAATTACATATCAGGAAGCAAAATACACTGTGGAGACAACGGTTGTTAAAGATGAAAAGGAACTTATAAAAAACTTTATTGAAATTGTAAAGGATTATGATCCTGATATAATTGTTGGATACAATACAGATTTGTATGACATGCCAATACTGAGAGAAAGGGCAAGACAACTTAAGGTGGACATTAGTATTCTTTCAAGGGATAACTCTGGAATAACTCTTTCAAAAAGAGCACGATTTACAACTGCAAGACTTATTGGAAGAGTTCATATTGACATATTTAATTTTGTCTTTAATATTCTCTCTGCAATGCTTCAGAGTGAGCAGCTTACCTTAAAAAATGTCGCGCAGGAGCTTCTTGGTGATACAAAGCTTGATATGGAGTATGAAGATATCCTGCAGGCATGGGATAAAGGGCATGAGCTTGACAAACTTGCAAGATACTGCTTAAAAGATAGTGAACTTGTTTATGAACTTACAAAAATGCTTTTACCTGATATTGAGGAACTGACAAGAATCACGGGACAGTCTCTTTTTGACACATCAAGAATGCCCTATAGCCAGCTTGTAGAATGGTATTACATTAAAAAGGCAAAACAACAAAACAGAGTGATTCCAAATCAGCCAAAATTTGATGAAATAAAGGAGCGTCAGAAAACAACATATGAGGGAGGATTTGTAAAAGAACCAGAAGTAGGGCTTCATAAAGGAATTGCTGTTGTTGACTTTGCTTCTCTTTATCCATCAATAATTGCAACATACAACATATCAATTGATACTCTTAACTGTAGTTGCTGTAAAGACAATGGATACAAAATTCCTGATTTTCCTTACTGGTTCTGTAAAAATAAAAAAGGCTTTGAATCTCAGGCAGTTGAAGAACTTTTAATTGAAAGGCTTGAACTAAAAAAACAATTAAAAAAACTTAACCCAGAGTCTCATGAATACTTAGAGCTTGATACAAAACAGAGAGCACTGAAAACAATCATAAATGCCTCATATGGTTATTATGCCTATCCTGCAAGCAGATGGTATTCAAAAGAATGTGCCGAGGCAATTACAGCTCTTGGAAGATACTGGATTAAAGAAGTCTTAAAAAAAGCTTCTGAGAAAGGATTTCATGCTATATATGGAGATACGGATTCAGCATTTTTGAAAATTGACAATAAAGAAAAAGTTGAAGAGTTTATCAAAGAAATAAATCAAAGTCTTCCAGGACTTATGAGGCTTGACCTTGAAGATTTCTATGTTAAGGGGCTTTTTGTTTCAAGAGAAGCCGGAGGTGTGGCAAAGAAAAGATATGCTTTAGTTGATGAAAAGGGAAAGCTGAAAATAAGAGGGCTTGAAGTAGTAAGAAGAGACCTCTGTAAGTTTGCAAGAGCTACCCAGCAGGAGATTCTTAAAATATGCCTCATTGAGGAAGATATTCCAAAAGCCTTTAAATACCTTGATGAAAGAGTTAAAGCTTTACGGGAAGGCAATTATGATTTAAAAGAGCTGGTTGTTTACGAGCAGCTTTCAAAGCCTGTGTCAGAGTATAAATTAATATCTCCTCATGTAGTAGCTGCTAAGAGGTTGCTTGAAAAAGACATTCCAGTGGGTGAAGGAAGCGTAATAGGATATATAATTCAGAAAGGTTCTGGCTCAATAAGTGAAAGAGCCTATCCAGTAGAGCTTGCAGATCCATCAAAAATTGATATTGATTATTACATTGAAAATCAGGTTTTACCTACAGCAATGCGAATTTTGAAGGTTTTTAAAAAAGAAAATAAGTTATTTTAGGCTTTGTAAAATATCTTTTTTCACTTCATCAATTTTCTCCTTATGTGTTCCCTCCCAGTAAATCTTACCACAGGATTTGCACATGATAAATTCATGACTGGAAAACAAAACATAATCAGGTAGTTGTCCTTTAATTTCTTCTTTTTTAATTCTCTCAGTCTCTCCATTGCAAACGGGACATCTTGGTTTGAGATTTAAAAGTTCTAATTTCGGATAAAAGGACAGCAAAACCTCTTTAATCTGCTCTCTGATTTCCTCTGACTGGATCAGTAAAACTTTTTTTAATAACTTTGATTTAGCAAGAGCATTATCTCTGGTCAAAAGCACTCTGTCTTCCTGCAAAGAGAGCTTTATAAGCTGCTTGTCTGTAAAATCATTCCTGTACAATGTATCAAAACCAAAAAGCCTGAGCCAGCGGCTCAGGCTTCCGAGCATTACATCTGCTATAAAACGAGGTAAATCAGTTTTCTTCAAGCCTTTCTTCACTTGAGTGTTCTATCTGCATAGTGTAAAACTCACCTTTAATCAAGGTATCTTTATACACCGGAGAGCCTGTTCCAGCAGGAATAATTCTTCCCATTATCACATTTTCTTTTAATCCTCTCAACTCATCAATCCTTGCTTCAATTGCTGCATCAGTAAGAACTCTGGTGGTTTCCTGGAATGAAGCTGCTGATACCCATGATTCCGTTGAAAGAGCTGCTTTTGTAATTCCAAGTAAAAGCGGTCTTGCCTGAGCAGGTCTGCCTCCCTGGGCTATAACTTTTTCATTTTCCTCAATGAATGTGAATCTATCAACCTCATCACCTATGAGAAAAGATGTATCGCCCGGATCCTCTATTCTTACCTTTTTCATCATCTGCCTTACAATCACTTCAATATGTTTGTCATGTATTGAAACGCCCTGGAGTCTATAAACTTTCTGAATCTCATCTACAAGATATCTCTGAAGTTCTGTGGGACCCAAAATTTCAAGTATACTGTGAGGATTAATAGATCCATCAATTAATGGCTCGCCTGCTTTAACCCAGTCTCCATCGTGAACTATTACATGCTTACCCTTTGGAATAATATACTCTCTTGTTTCATCTGCTCCTCTGACAACTATAACTCTTGAGCCTTTCTGACTTCCTTTGAATTCCACTATGCCATCTATCTCACTTACAATTGCTGCTTCTCTGGGTCTTCTTGCTTCAAAGAGTTCTGCTACTCTTGGCAGTCCTCCTGTTATATCCTTCGTTTTAATTGTTTCTCTTGGAATTTTTGCAAGTATATCTCCTGGCTCTACTACATCTCCTTTGTCAACTACTAAAATTGCTCCTGCTGGAAGAAGATACCTTGCAGGCGATCCTGAAGGAAGGCGAGCTGTTTTTCCATCTTTATCCTTTATAGTAACACGAGGTCTGTAAGTTGCTGGATAATCAATTATTATCTTGTGAGAAAGACCTGTGGTAGGATCTGTCTCTTCTTTAAATGTAACACCCTCTACCATATCACCAAGAGCTATCTTACCACCTATTTCAGTGATAATTGGTGTTGTATAGGCATCCCACTCAGCCAGTCTCTGCCCAGCCTCTACAATCTGTCCTTCCTTAACAATAATTTTAGCACCGTATACAAGATTATATTTTTCCCTTTCTCTTCCTGAGGTGTCTGTGATAGCAATCATGGCATTTCTGTTAAGAACAACCAGTGAGCCATCTTTTCTTTCTACATAATGAATGTTTTTAAATACAACTGTTCCTGAAGTCTTGGCTTCCAGTACAGCCTGCTCAACTATTTTGGTTGCTGCTCCACCTATGTGGAAGGTTCTCATTGTAAGCTGAGTACCTGGCTCTCCAATAGACTGAGCAGCAATAACTCCAATTGCCTCACCTATTTCAACAGGTTCACTCCTTGCGAGATCCATTCCATAACATTTTGAACAAACACCGAATTTTGTTCTGCATGTGAGCACAGAGCGAATTTTTACTCTATCAACTCCTGCATCTACAATCTTCTTCGCAACCATCTGGTCTATTAAAGTATCCCTTTTTGCAATTATTTCACCAGTAAGAGGATCCTTAACATCTTCTGCCAGCGTTCTACCATAGATTCGTTCTTCAAGAGGCATTACTATTTCACCACCTTCTATCAAGGCAGTGATATATATTCCTTCTTTTGTTCCACAATCATTTTCTGTAAGAAATATGTCCTGAGCCACATCAACAAGCCTTCTTGTTAGATAACCAGCATTTGCTGTTTTCAGTGCTGTATCTGCCAGACCTTTTCTTGCACCATGCGTGGAGATAAAGTATTGTAACGGAGTAAGTCCTTCTCTGAAATTGGCTGTAATTGGGGTTTCTATAATCTCACCTGAAGGTTTTGCCATAAGTCCTCTCATACCAGCAAGCTGCCTTATCTGTGCTATGCTGCCACGAGCACCTGAGTCAGCCATCATGAAGATGCTGTTAAAGGACCTTCTTTCAGCAAGTTCTTCTGGTGTTAACTCTTTGCCCTTTTCTGCTCCAAGCTCTTTCATCATCTCATCAGCAACTTTCTCCGTAACATTTGCCCATATGTCTATAACTTTGTTATATCTCTCACCCTGCGTAATCAATCCTTCAGCATACTGCCTCTGAACTTCCATTACCTGAGCTTCTGCTTCTTTAATCAACTCTGCTTTCTTTGAAGGGATGTGCATGTCATCAATGCATATAGAAATTCCTGACTGAGTGGCAATCTCAAATCCTAATTTTTCAAGCTTATTCAAAAATAAAACCGTATCCCTTTTGCCAAAGTTATAATGAATATATTCAATCAGTTTTCCAAGCTCCTTCTTTGTCAACTCCTTATTAATCATTTGGAAAGGAACACCCTCTGGCACAATCTCTCTAAAAAGAACTCTTCCTACGGTGGTTTCAACAAGCTGTCCATTTATTTTGACTTTTATTGGAGCGTGCTTTTCCACTACCTTGCTCTGATAAGCGAGAATAACTTCTTGCACGTCGGAGAAAACTTTACCCGCACCTTTTGCGTCCTTCTTTTCCTTTGTAAGATAATAAATCCCCAATACCATATCCTGTGTTGGCACAACAATAGGTTTACCATTAGCAGGAGAGAGAAGATTTCCCACTGACATCATTAGAACTCTTGCCTCAATTTGAGCTTCATAGGACAGAGGAACATGAACAGCCATCTGGTCACCATCAAAATCTGCATTAAAGGCTGTACATACAAGTGGATGAAGCTTGATTGCCTTTCCTTCTACAAGCACAGGGTCAAAAGCCTGAATTCCCAGCCTGTGAAGTGTTGGAGCTCTGTTTAAAAGCACAGGATGTTCCTGAATCACCTCTTCAAGGGCATCCCACACTTCAGGCTTTTCCTGCTCAACAAGTCTTTTTGCCTGTTTTATTGTTGTTGCATAACCCTTTTCTTCAAGTTTATTGAAAACAAAGGGCTTAAAAAGCTCAAGAGCCATTGTTTTAGGTAATCCGCATTGATGCATATCAAGTTCAGGACCAACAACAATTACTGATCTACCGGAATAATCAACTCTTTTACCAAGAAGGTTCTGTCTGAACCTTCCCTGTTTGCCCTTTATCATGTCACTTAAGGATTTAAGAGGTCTGCGGGTGCCTGCTTTCAGAGCTTTTGAACGCTTGGTGTTGTCAAAAAGTGTATCAACCGCTTCCTGAAGCATTCTCTTTTCATTTCTGATAATTACACTGGGAGCTTTAAGCTCCATCAGTCTTTTTAATCTGTTATTTCTATTTATAACCCTCCTGTAGAGATCATTTAAATCTGAAGAGGCAAATCTTCCACCATCAAGAGGCACCAGTGGTCTAAGCTCTGGAGGAAGCACAGGAATAATATCAAGAACCATCCATTCAGGGCGATTACCCGAATTTTTAAAAGCTTCAACAACCTTGAGTCTTTTTGTAAGTTTTCTCTTAATTCCCGTGGAGGTGGCAGTCTCTATCTTTTCTTTAAGCTCCTTTGCAAGAACATCAAGATCAATCTTTTTAAGAAGTTCTCTAATGGCCTCTGCTCCCATTCCAACTTTAAATTTGCTACCATATTGAGAAACATACTTTTTGTATTCCTCTTCAGTGAGAATATCTTTTTCCTTTAAAGGCGTATCTCCAGGGTCTATAACAATGTAGTCTTCATAGTAAATAACTCTTTCAAGCTGTCTGACAGAAAGGTCAAGCAACAGTCCCATTTTACTTGGAACTCCTCTGACAAACCATATATGTGCCACAGGAGCAGCAAGTTCAATGTGACCCATTCTTTCGCGTCTGACCTTACTCTGAATTACTTCAACTCCGCATTTATCACATATAACGCCTTTATGCTTCATTCGTTTGTATTTGCCGCAAAGACATTCCCAGTCTTTTATAGGACCGAAAATTTTAGCACAGAAAAGTCCTTCAGGTTCTGGCTTAAATGTTCTGTAATTAATGGTTTCAGGCTTTTTTACTTCTCCATAAGACCATTCCCTTATTTTTTCAGGTGAAGCAAGTTTTATTCTTATCGCATCAAAATCTCTTGGATTTTTAGGTTTTTGAAAAAGTGAATAAATATCTTCTGTCAAGGTTTATACCCCCTTTAAAATTAATTCAAAGTTCATATCTTAAGTTTTTTTCTTTTTCTCCAGAAGATCAACATCAAGACAAAGACTCTGGAGTTCTTTCATTAAAACATTAAATGACTCAGGAACTCCCGGCTCCAACACAGGATGTCCTTTAACAATAGCTTCATACATGCGGGTTCTACCTGTTATATCATCGCTTTTTACAGTTAAAAACTCCTGAAGTGTATAGGCTGCTCCATATGCTTCCAGTGCCCATACTTCCATCTCTCCAAGTCTCTGCCCACCAAACTGTGCTTTACCTCCAAGAGGTTGCTGGGTTACAAGGGAATAAGGACCTATGGAACGAGCATGAATTTTATCTGCCACAAGATGATGCAGTTTTAGCATATACATATAGCCAACTGTAACAGGCCTTTCAAAAGGTTCGCCTGTTCTTCCATCATAAAGAGTTACCTGACCCGTTGCTGGAAAGCCGGCTTTCTTAAGCATCTCTTTTATCTCATCTTCTTTCGCACCTTCAAAAACAGGACTTGCCACATAAAGACCCAGGGCCTTGGCAGCCAATCCTAAATGAGTTTCAAGAATCTGTCCTACATTCATTCTGGAAGGAACTCCTAAGGGGTTAAGCACAATATCAACAGGTGTTCCATCTTCAAGATATGGCATATCCTCTTCAGGCAGAACCATAGAGACAACGCCTTTATTTCCATGTCTGCCTGCCATTTTGTCTCCAACCTGAATTTTTCTTTTCATGGCAATGTAAACCTTAACTATCTGATTGACACCAGCAGGAAGCTCATCTCCTTTACGGATTCTTTCAATTTTTTCATTGTATTTTGCATAAATCTGCTTTATATGCTGCTCTACTTCTTTATTAACTCTGTTTACTTCTGCCTTAACATCAGGGTCTTCTACCTTCAGTTTGAGTAGTTGATTTACATCAAGAAGATTAACAACCTTCTCTGTAAGTGCTTTTCCCTTTGGGCACAAGACTTTTTCACCTTTACGGACATCCTCAAGAACAATTTTACCCTGAAGTATTTTTCTGATTCTACTTGCCTTTGTCTCTTTAAGAATTCTTATTTCATCTTCTCTGTCTCTTTCTATTCTATTTATCTCTTCCTCTTCTATAGCAAGGGCTCTTCTGGACTTTTCTTTGCCCTTTCTTGTTAAAATTTTTACATCAATAACAACTCCTTCAATTCCTGGCGGGACATAAAGACAGCTTTCTTTAACATCTTCTGCCTTTTCACCGAATATGGCGTAAAGAAGCTTTTCTTCAGGTGTATAGACTCTTTCTCCTTTGGGTGTTACTTTTCCAACAAGGATATCGCCTGCTTTTACCTTTGCACCTATTCTTATAATTCCATCTTCATCAAGATTTTTAAGAAGCTCTTCATTCACATTTGGAATTTCTCTCGTAATCTCTTCAGGACCAAGCTTTGTATCTCTACATTCAATCTCAAATTCGTCAATGTGAATAGATGTGTAAACATCTTCTTTTACAAGTCTTTCACTGATCAGTATAGCATCCTCAAAGTTATATCCACCCCAAGGCATGAATGCAACGAGAACATTTCTGCCAAGAGCAAGCTCACCTCTGTCCATACTTGGACCATCAGCTAAGATTGTTCCTCTTTCTACAACCTGTCCCACTTTAACAATGGGCTTCTGAGTCATGCATGTTCCCTGATTGGATTTGTGAAACTTTATAAGATTGTATATATCAACTCCTCCACCTTCTTCAGTAACTCTCACAACGATTCTTGTAGCATCAACATTTTCTACTATTCCTGCCCTTTTTGCAACAACAAGCCAACCACTGTCCCTTGCTGCATACAACTCCATTCCTGTGCCAACTACAGGAGCTTCAGTTTGAATTAAAGGAACAGCCTGCCTTTGCATATTAGAACCCATGAGTGCTCTGTTAGCATCGTCATTTTCAAGAAATGGAATTAAAGAAGCAGACAAACTAACGATCTGTTTTGGAGAGACATCCATATATTCCACTTCATCGCGTGATACCATTTTGAAGTCTCCCTTAACTCTTGCTGAAACTGTCTCTCCAATAATATTTCCATCTTTATCTACAGGAGTTGTTGCCTCTGCAATAACATAGTTCTCACTTTCAAGGGCGCTTAAATAGTGAACCTCATTTGTAACTTTTCCATTAACCACTTTTCTGTAAGGAGACTCTATAAAACCAAACTCATTTATTCTTGCATAAGTGGCTAAAGAGGTTATAAGTCCAATGTTAGGTCCTTCCGGGGTCTCAATAGGACATATTCTTCCATAATGAGTTGGATGTACGTCTCTCACTTCAAATCCTGCTCTTTCACGGGTCAGTCCTCCAGGTCCTAATGCACTGAGCCTGCGTTTGTGTGTAATTTCACTTAATGGATTTGTCTGATCCATAAATTGGCTGAGCTGACTGGTGCTGAAAAACTCTTTAACTGCTGCCATTACAGGTTTTGTATTTATCACATCATGAGGCATTGCTGTTTCAACCTCTGTAATTGTCATCTTCTCTCTGATTGCCCTTTCCATTCTAACCAATCCTATACGGAACTGGTTTTCAAGAAGTTCACCAACTCCTCTTACTCTTCTGTTTCCAAGATGATCTATATCATCAACCTCTCCTTTGCCTGTTCTGAGATTGAGAAGATATTTAACAATTTCTATAATATCTTTGTCAGTAAGCACTCTTACATCAAGGGGTATGTCAAGTCCCAATTTTTGATTTAATTTAAGCCTTCCAACTGCTGAAAGATCATATCTTTTTGGATCAAAAAACAATCCATAAAAGAGTTCCTCTGCTGCCTCCTCAGTAGCAGGCTCTCCAGGTCTTAATTTTTTGTATATTTCTCTTAAAGCATCCTTTTTGCTCGTAACCCTGTCAGTAAGCAATGTTTCCCGTAATGATGGGAGATAGTTGACATTGTCTATAAAAAGCAAGTCTAATTTTTGAATTCTGGCAGCTATAATTCTATGGAAAGCTTCTTCTGTAATCTCTTTATTACTGTCAACTATGACTTCACCTGTTTCAGGATCAACAATATCTGAAAGAGTTATTCTCCCGATGATTTCACTTTTTGAAATTGGTATTTCCTGAATTCCTGCTTCTTTAATTTTCTTCAGTGCATACCTTGTAATCTTACTGCCTTCCTTTACTATAATCTCGCCATCAGGACCAACAATATCTATTTTTGTTCTAACCCCCACTAAAATATCACTTACAACTCTGGTATAGGTATTTTCGTCTTTAATTCTTATTTCCTCTATTGGATAAAAGATTTTCAACAGATCTTCGTTTGTATATCCCAGTGCTTTAAGAACAATTGTGGCTGGTAATTTTTTTCTCTTGTCAATTCTCACATAAAGAAGATCCTTTGAATCAAACTCAAAATCAAGCCAGGAACCTCTTACAGGAATAATTCTTGCAGAGTAAAGAAATCTTCCGCTTATTCTGCTTTTACTTCTATCTGGCGCAAAATAAACGCCAGGAGACCTGTGTAGCTGGCTGACAATGACTCTCTCAACTCCGTTTATTATAAAGCTACCGGTCTCTGTCATCATTGGAAGGTCGCCAAGAAAAACTTCCTGCTCTCTTGATTCTTTAAGAAACTTTCTTCCTTCTTCATCCTTATCCCATATATTTAAACGAACCTTCATTTTTATAGGAACTGAATAAGTTAATCCCTTAACCATGCATTCATATGGGCTCAGCTTTGGTTCTCCAACTGAGTAGGAAATAAACTCTATTGTGGTTGTACCATTGTAATCACTTATTGGAAAAACACTGTTTAAGGCTGACTGAAGTCCCTCATCAACTCTTTCTTCAGGTGGAACATCTTTCTGAAGAAACTTCTCAAAAGATTTTTTCTGAAACTCTAAAAGATAAGGCACCTCCACAAGTGGAGGTACCTTTCCGAAGTTTATTCTCTCTCTTAAAGGCTTTATCATGGTTCTCCTTCTTTTTTAAGATTTTTTACTGTATTTCTACAGTTGCTCCTTCAGCTTCAAGTTTTGCCTTGATTGTCTCTGCTTCCTCCTTAGAAACACCTGTCTTAACTGGCTTTGGAGCACCATCAACCAGATCTTTAGCCTCTTTAAGACCAAGTCCAGTAAGCTCTCTTACCACTTTAATTACTTGAATTTTCTTGTCTCCTGCTGCCTTTAAGATTACATCAAAACTTGTTTTCTCTTCAGCTGCTGGTGCTGCTGCTTGAGCTGCGGGTGCACCTGGCACTGCTGCTGCAACTGCCACTGGTGCTGCTGCTGTCACTCCGTATCTTTCCTCAAACTCTTTAATAAACTGACTGAGTTCAAGAATTGTTAAATTGTCAAAAAATTGAAAGACCTCTTCTTTTGTAATTGCCATAATTCTTCCTCCTTTTATTGAGCTTTCTTATTTTTCAATGCTTCTAATGCATAAAGTAATTTAAGAGTAACTCCATGCATTGCATAAGCCATTTTTTGCAGTGGAGAACTCATTCCACCAACGAGCATACCGAGCAAGACATTCTTTGAAGGTAACTTTGAAATCTCTTTAAGTTCTGCTGGAGAGTATACCTTACCTTCAACAACACCCTGTTTAATCTTAAATTTTTCATTCTTTTCAGAAAAATCAAGGGCTTTTTTAACTGTAACCACCGGGTCATCGTAACCAAAAACAACGCCGGTGCATCCCTTTAAGGAGCTTTCCAGCTGCTGCCTTAAAGAAGCATCTGTCATGGCTATCCTGAAAAGAGTATTTTTACATACTTTATACTCTCCACCAGAGTCTTTAATCGCCTGCCTTAATTCTGAAATTTCAGCAACAGTCAAGCCCTGAAAATCAGTTAAAATAAAAGACTTAGCTCTGGATAGCCTCTGAACAAGCTCTTCAACTCTTTTTTTCTTTGTTTCTTTTGTAGTGCTCAGATTATACCTCCTTTCCCGGACAGCGGTGCAACTGAAGGCTTCATAAATCTATTACCCTTCTAATCTCGGCAGGCGGCTGTACCATTAAGCCTCATGGCACCTGCTGTCTCAGATTATTAATAACAGGCAAAGCCTGTTTTAAAGTTTAAGCTTTGATATATCTATTTTCAAACCAGGTCCCATTGTAGAAGAAAGAACTACTTTCTTAATATATTTTCCCTTTGAGGTTGGTGGTTTTGCTTTAATTACTGATTTTAAAACCGCTATAGCATTTTCAACGAGCTTTTCTTTATCAAAGGAAAGTTTACCTATTGGAACATGGACAACACCGCCTTTGTCAGTTCTGTATTCAATTTTTCCTGCCTTTGCTTCTTTGACCGCTTTTGCAATGTCAAAAGTTACTGTGCCAAGTTTTGGATTTGGCATTAATCCTCTTGGACCAAGGATTTTACCGAGTTTACCAACCTGTCCCATCATATCAGGAGTTGCAATAGCCCTATCAAATTCAAGCCATCCCTGCTGAATCTTCTCTATTAAATCTTCTGCTCCTACATAATCAGCTCCAGCCTGTTCTGCTTCTTTTTCTTTTTCACCTTTAGCAAAAACCAGAACCCTAACCTGTTTTCCCGTTCCATGGGGAAGAACTACAGTACTACGAACAACTTGATCTGATTTTCTCGGATCCACTCCTAAATTTATTGCCATCTCAACAGTCTCATCAAATTTAGTAAAGCTGTTTTCTTTTAGAAAATCAATTGCTTCCTCAAGCGTATACTCCCTTGTAGTATCTAATTTTTCTTTCACAGCAGCTAATTTTTTACCCATCTATGTTACCCCCTTATCTCCACACCCATGCTTTTTGCAGTGCCAATAATCATTTTCATTGCTGCCTCTAAGGACTTTGTATTTAAATCTGGTAGTTTTGTTTTTGCTATTTCTTCAACTTGTTTCATTGTTAATGTGCCTACCTTTTCCTTTCCTGTTGCACCAGAACCTTTAATAATTCCAGCAGCCTTTTTAATGAGCTCACTTGCAGGAGGAGTCTTGAGTATGAAAGTAAAGGACCTATCCTTATAGATAGTTAATACAACAGGAATGAGAGTGTCTCCCATATTCTGTGTCTGGGCATTGAACTGTTTGCAAAATTCCATAATGTTGATACCATGTGGACCCAGTGCAGGTCCTACCGGCGGAGCAGGATTTGCTTTACCTGCAGGTATTACAAGTTTTACCTGTGCAGTTACTTCCTTTTTTGCCATAATTTATTCCTCCTTTAAACCTTTTCAACCTGTGAAAAATTAAGTTCTACAGGTGTCTGCCTTCCAAAAATACTTACCATAACTTTAACTCTTTCATGTTCAGAATCTACTTCATCAATGTATCCTGTAAAATTAGTAAATGGACCATCGGTAATTCTCACTGTTTCTCCCTTTTCAAAATGAGTTTTAATTTGTGGAGCCTTGCCTTTCTCCAATTGCTGCAGAATCATTTCCACTTCTTCTTCTGGAATAGGTGCAGGTTTTTTACCGCCCACAAATCCTGTTACTCTCTGAGTGGTTCTTATCAAATGCCATGTATCTTCATTCAGTTCCATCTCTACAAGAATATATCCCGGATAAAATTTCTTTTCCTGCTCTTTTTTCTTTTTCCCTTTGACTTCAATTATCCTTTCAGTTGGAATCAGGATTCTTGAAATTTTATCCTCAAGCCCCTTGCTCTTAACTCTTTCTTCAATTGAAGCTTTCACCTTTTCTTCAAAACCTGACATTGTATGAACCACATACCACTGTTTTGCCATATTTTCACCTGATAAATGCAGTTACAATTCTTGATAAAACAAAATCTATTAAACCGAGAAAAAAGGAGATTAAAACCACTGTTACAATTACTACCCAAGTAGAGGCTATTACCTCGTGTTTTTTAGGATAATTAACCTTTTTTGCCTCTATTTTTACTTCATTAAGAAAATTCTTAAGCTTTGATATCATCTCTCACCTCAAAAAAACATAATGAACAGGCCAGGAGGGATTTGAACCCCCATCCCCCGGATTTGGAGTCCGGTGCTCTATCCGTTGGAGCTACTGGCCTATTCTTAAGCTTTTGTTTCTTTATGTAATGTATGTCTTCTACAATGCTTACAATATTTTTTTAATTGTAACTTATCAGGCGTAGTCTTTTTATTCTTGGTTGTGGAGTAGTTTTTACTTTTACATTCTGTACACTGAAGTAGGATTATATCTCTCATTTTTTACTCCAGCACCTCTGTGACTACACCTGCACCTACTGTTCTTCCACCTTCTCTTATTGCAAACCTTAGTCCCTCCTCCATCGCTATCGGCGCTATCAGCTCCACTGTCAGATTAACATTGTCCCCAGGCATTACCATCTCCACTCCCTCAGGTAACTTTATCACTCCTGTTACATCCGTTGTCCTAAAGTAAAACTGCGGCCTGTATCCATTGAAAAAGGGTGTGTGTCTCCCCCCTTCTTCCTTCGTCAATACATAAACTTCTGCCTTAAACTTTGTATGCGGTGTGATGCTCCCTGGCTTCGCCAACACCATCCCACGCTCTACTTCATCCTTGCCTATCCCCCTTAACAGTACTCCTATGTTGTCTCCTGCCCTTCCTTCATCAAGTATCTTACGAAACATCTCTACCCCTGTGGCTACTGTCTTCCGTGTCTCCCTTAATCCCACTATCTCTACTTCATCTCCTACTTTTATTATCCCTCTCTCTACTCTACCCGTCACTACTGTCCCACGACCAGAGATGCTGAATACATCCTCTATGGGCATTAAAAATGGCTTGTCTATCGGCCTCTCAGGCTCTGGTATGTAGTTGTCCAGCGCATCAAGTAGCTCCTGTATGGGTTTGTACTCAGCTGCATTCGGATCTCTGCTGCTGCTTTCCAATGCCCTCAATGCACTGCCCCTTATTATCGGTATCTCATCCCCAGGAAATCCATACTTGCTCAACAATTCCCTCACTTCAAGCTCTACTAAGTCAAGCAACTCAGGATCATCTACCATGTCTGTCTTGTTCATAAATACTACTATGTACGGCACTCCTACCTGCCTGGCAAGCAGTATGTGCTCCCTTGTCTGTGGCATAGGTCCATCATTGGCTGCCACTACAAGTATGGAGCCATCCATCTGCGCCGCACCCGTTATCATGTTCTTTATGTAGTCTGCATGTCCAGGACAGTCTACATGTGCATAATGCCTCTTGTCTGTCTCATACTCTACATGGGCTGTGTTTATCGTTATCCCCCTCGCTTTCTCCTCAGGTGCATTGTCTATCTGGTCATAACTCCTGTACTGCGCCAATCCCTTAAGTTCCAGATACTTCGTTATCGCTGCTGTAAGTGTGGTCTTTCCATGATCAATGTGCCCTATCGTTCCTACATTTACATGCGGCTTCTTCCTCTCAAATTTTGCCTTAGCCATCGTCTCCTCCTTAAAATCTTATAAAACTTTATTTT